>JBLMYN010000103.1:0-5399 GCA_050258305.1 Actinomycetota bacterium | reverse complement strand
GCAGCGGCTGCGCACAGAACTGGCCATCGACTTTTTGCACCGGATGAACCAGAATGCCGCGCTGCTCCAGCGGCTGGGCTACAGCCAGTTGCAGAGCGGCAATCCGCTGATCATGGACCTGGCACAGCAGATGATCGATGCCGGCGTTCACGTGAGGCTGTACACGTTCATCGGTTTGATGGCTTTGCGTGCGAACCGGTTCTTCAGCTTCGTATCCGTAACAATTCTTTCCGGCAAAAAGGTGGCTGAACTGCAGAACCTGATGTCGAGCAGCCTCATTCCCGCATACGAACACCTCAGGGAAAAAACCGGAAATCTCACCTGCCTGAAGTTTTCCGCGCTGCATGAAGCTGTAATCCAGAACCTCTGATTCCAGTCTGGATGTCTACAGAAATCGTTTGCCCGGCGTAAGCCAGGCTTTCAGAACTGACTCCCATTTTCGCGCCTGAGGAAGCATCAGGGGATCAATCGTTTCTGCAGGTTGCAGGCGGTCAGAGTGCTCCGGCTTTAAAAAGGTAATCAGCCATATGACGCAGGCAACTTCGAACGTAACGGTCTCAGCCTGGTCAAAAAAGTGCGACCTGTGGCCAATCCGGGCCCGCACTGCAGCGTTTACAAGCGCTGCCGCGGCCTGGATGCCGAACCCAAGAGTGATGCCAAGATCGTAGCGCCTCCATTGCCGTCCCATCAGCAACATCAGGAACATGAAGAAGACGAGAAAAGCGGTGCGGACAAAATCGAACGCCTGCGACGCAAGCTGGAACGCGGCGCCCCGGTCTGCGGATTGCAGCACTGCGACAATGGTAAACAGCAGAACCAGCCCGGCCATCGCGGGAAAAAGCGCCCGGTAAAGCCTTACGTTGTGATATCGCGGGAAAAGACGGCGGAGAAAGACTTCGTAGAGGGCTAGTGAACAAAAAACCGCCCCGGCCAGTTCCGAAACCCAGTAAACGTAAAAATAGGCATACTGGCTCAGCGCATGTACGGTGTATCGCAGAATCGCGATGGCCGGCGCCGAAACGATATACAGAAAAAATAAAGGGAGGTCACGCCAAATTCGGCGCCAAAGAAACACCCCTGACAGCAGGGTCAGAATCGCTATGGTAAACCAGAAAAGCAGATTCGGGAGCAGGCTGGCAAGTGACATTATGGATTGCCGGTGAATGACGGCTTCATTCTATACGCAAAGCCCCCTGCTCCCGTTCCATCGCGCAGGAGCCGACCTTACCTTACTTGTGCGCCAGGAACCGGTGTCCCGGGGCCGCTTGGCAGAGGAACATTAAAGCCCTGGCCGGATGCCGGCAGCATGGGCAACGCAAAGCTCGGTACCGCCAAGCCAAGTAAGGCAGCAAGCACGAACATACGCGTAACGGTTTTCATAAACTCTCTTCCTCCATTTGCCTTTCAGAAGTATTGCGAATCTTGGCCTTAAAGATTACAGGATGGCCCCAAAAAATATAGAGGATTTAAGTACATTGACGCAACTTGGCCGTTCGTCCCCCGGTCGCCTGAACCATGACTGCACAATATTAAACCGATTCATCACTTCGGGACATAATCCAGCATATAAATGGGATGTTTTTTATAATTTCAATGATCATTGCTCATTCGCATCAGACTTTCCCGCCCAGAACTTCCCGCAACCCAACTTGATTACCGGAGTAGAATGTAGGGCAACGAGTGCCAGGTTGAGATGTTCAAATTGCTCAAATCCCGGAAAATGGTCCCGGTGCTGGTTTTGCTGGTCTTGCTGCTGTTCCTCTTTCCGGTAAGGGTGGGGAGTTTCCAATCAACCCACGGCCCGACCAGCACGGTGGAGAAATCATTTGCTGGAGTTCTGTTCTGTTCTCTTCTGCTGGTGATTGCCGTCCTGGTGCCGCCGATGTTCAACGGCATAAGCCGCACTGGCATGGTGCTCTGGCGCCAGTCCCACTGCTCCACTCACACAATCAGTTGTCCCGTGTCTCTTCGCTGCTGATCCCTATTCTCCATGTCTGCCTTGTGCGCCCCCAATGCCCCTGGGCCGCAAGTGAAATTCACGTACAACGCTGAAAATTGGAGATTTAGAGATGAACCGCACCAGCAACGCAAAAGCACGGAAATTGTCCCTCTATCCCTGGACCGTTCGCCGTTTCAAACACAAGATCGTCATCGAGATCGCGCGCACGCGCATTCCTGCCAGGAGAAAGTTACAAGCTAAAATCGCGCCCGACTGCAAACCTGAAATCTGGTAATCGCCTTCGGGACGAGGGTGCTGCAAGCGGCTGCCGGGTGATCCGCCCATCGCCCGCGCTGATTTCCGCTCCTCAGCCCGCCAATACAGGATGTTTTAGATGGAAATCGGTGTCATCCTGGTATGCCTTGGCCAGCGCCAGCATTCTTGCCTCCCCATACAAGTTTCCCAGGAATGTCAGACTCACCGGCGTCCCGGGGCCGCCCGGCTGAAGTTCTCCGCTTTCGTTCACTTTGGGCTTTGGGGCATCCTCTCCCCTGAATCCGTTGGGCAGGATCAGGGCGGGATGGCCGGTGAGGTTCGTTACCACGAGCTGAATGCTGTTGGTCGGGGCGACGATCACATCCACGTCATCGAAGATTTTCGCCACCTGCTCCAGCGCCATCATGCGCGCGCGGCTGGCCTGGATGTATTCGACGGCCGGAATAAAGCGCGAGACGCGGAAGCTGTTGGGCCAGTCATCCCTGCCCTGCGAGGTGAGAAGTTTGTCCCGGCCGGTGCGAGTGAGTTCATCAAATGCCGCCGCCGCTTCGGCTTCAAGCATCACCACCATCTCGCGATACGGCAGCTTGGGAAGCTCCAGCGGAATCAGCTTGACGCCCATGGAACGCAGCTTGGCCAGTGCGGCCTCATCATATTTGTGATCATACTCGCGCATTGCACGGAAGGCCGCCCGCTGCTCGGCATCTTCGGCGCGCTTCTTCTTTTCCGTTTCGGTGAGGTTCTTTTCTTCTTTGGATTGCTGTTGGGGCTGCGGGGGCTGGAGCTCAAAATCTTTAGCCAGGTAACCTACGCGCAGCTTGCGCCAGTCACCGCCGCCTTCCCAGTTGAATGCAGCGTCCCTGACGGTACGGTCGGCGCCGTCAGGACCGTAAATCGCGCTGAGTACAACGGCACAGTCCTCCACGGCGCGGCAGATAGGACCAAGTTTGTCCATCGTCCAGGAGAGCGCCATGGCTCCCGTGCGCGGAACGCGGCCGAAAGTGGGCCGCAATCCGGTGTCGCCGCATCGGGTGGAGGGAGACGAAATGGACCCAAGAGTTTCCGAGCCTATGGAAAAGGCAACACATCCTGCGGCCGTGGCCGAAGCAGGCCCGGCGGAGGATCCGCTGGAGCCCTGCCGCGGATTCCACGGGTTACGGGTCATACCGCCGAACCACTTGTCCCCCATCGCGAGCGCGCCGAGCGTCAGTTTGGCCACCAGAACTGCTCCGGCCGCATCCAGCCGTTTGACCACGGTGGCGTCTTCATCAATCGTCTGGTTCTGAAAGCCGCCCGCTCCCCAGGTTGTGGGATAGCCTTTCACCGCCAGCAGGTCTTTTGCACCCCACGGCAATCCATGCAGAGGACCGCGATACTTGCCCGCGGCAATGTCCCGGTCTGCCTCTTTGGCCTGCGCTTTGGCGCGGTCTTCCGTCAGGGTGATTACGAACTTCAATGTGGGATCGTAGCGCTTGAGGCGTGTCAGATACATTTCCGTAAGCGCAGTTGAAGACACCTTCTTCGTCCGCACGAGTTCGGCCAGCTGCGGAACCGGGTAGAACGCAACATCTTCAAGGTTCTTCGGCGCGCCGCCCGCGTGCACCGCCGGAGCAGCGGAGAGCCGCATGGGCCGCCGGGTTGTTTCAAATTTCATTCCCGGCAGCACCGGATCAAAGATGATGCACGGCGCCACGTCATTCTTCATGTGCAGGGCATAAATCGCGTCATAACCTTTTTTCCGGTCGTTCAGCGATTCCAGCATCATGTCTTTGTACTCGTCCGCAATGCGGACGTCGGCGATGTCGGCGGCCTTGTCGATCATGTCGCGGGTGATCTTGTCCTGCTCGTCCGCCATCGCCCACAGCACCCCGGGCAGCAGCGTGGCGGAAATTCCAAATCGTGAACAAACGGCAAGAAAGGCCCTGCGATCCAGCATGGTTTCTCCTTGATGGCCGCCGGCGCGCAGCCAAAAACTCTGTTGCCGGCAGGTCAGTATTTTGGGAAGCCGCCCATTATAGCTGGCCCGGCAGCCCTGATGCAGCGGAACGGAATCCGGCTGGCGCGCTGTACAATACGCGAGTTCCCATGAACGCGTTGTTCCAACTTGTCTCAGAGCAGGAGTTGGAAATTCTCCTGCAGCTCATGCGCGAGTTCTACGCGCAGCAGGAAATGGCGTTTCAGCAGGAGGTAGCAACCACGGCAGTGAAACGGCTGATTGCGAATCCTGCCCTGGGCCAGATCCATCTGATCTTTCGCGGGCAGGAACTCGCCGGGTATTTCGCCTTAACGTTCTGCTTCAGCCTGGAGTTCCACGGCCGGTTCGCGCTGCTCGATGAGCTCTACATCCGCGAGCCCTTTCGCCGGCAGAAATTCGGACGAAGCGCGGTGGAATTCGCGCAACGGATCTGCCACGAAGCCGGCGTCAAGGCCCTCAGGCTCGAAGTCTGGACCGGCAATACTCCGGCGCAATCCCTCTACATGGCGGAGGGTTTCAAAGCGGAGGACCGCCGGCTCATGACGAAATGGTTGTAGAGCGGAAACGGATAGGCTAAGCTTTCTGGTTTTTTCATACAGGAGACCGAACATGAACCTGCGCCGCACTGCCCTGATTCTATTGCCCGCGCTGCTGACTGCGCTCAGCTACGCGGCGGAATATCCTCAGCCGCATCAGGGCAACTTCATTGTCAGAGATTTTCATTTCAAATCGGGCGAAAAGCTCCCCGAAGTGAGACTGCACTATTACACGCTGGGAACCCCGCAGAAAGACTCCGCAGGAAAAGTGCGCAATGCCGTCCTCATCCTCCACGGAACCACAGGATCAGGCCGCCAGTTCCTCACGCCCAACTTCGGCGGCGTTCTTTTCGGCCCCGGCGAGATTCTGGATGCGGCGAAGTATTTCATCATCCTGCCTGACAACATCGGCCACGGCCAGTCCTCCAAGCCGAGTGATGGGCTGCACGCGCGTTTTCCCCATTACGAGTACGATGACATGGTTGAACTCCAGTACCGTCTGCTCACGCAGGGACTTGGCGTGAACCATCTGCGGCTGGTCATGGGGACTTCCATGGGAGGAATGCATAGCTGGCTCTGGGCAGAACAGCATCCTGACTTCATTGACGCAGCCATGCCACTGGCCAGCCTGCCGGTGGAGATCGCCGGACGCAACCGCATATTCCGCCGGATG
>JBLMYN010000102.1:0-10757 GCA_050258305.1 Actinomycetota bacterium | reverse complement strand
AGTTTGTTTCCGGCGGTGAATTGCAGACAGGCCGCCTGGTGCGCTGGGCGGCTGTACGCCCCCGGCATTGGCCGGCGATGATCGCCCTGGCCCGCAACAGCCGCCGCGCGTCGAGGGCTCTGTGCGACTGGCTGCGCACGAATCTCGCTGCCGGTCTCCAGACGGCCAGAGTTGTTACACTGAATGGAGAGTACCTGAAAGGCTGAAGCCGCTTGCAGTCGCTCTGGTCGGAAATCACCCAATGTCCACGATTACCAAACCCGAAATCAACCGCGCTGAGGCGATTCCCACGACGATGCAGGCAGCGGTGTATCACGGCAAAGAGGATGTGCGGCTTGAGACCGTTCCCGTTCCGGAGATCGGCCCGGGCGAAATCCTCATCCGCGTCCACACCTGCGGCATCTGCGGAACAGATCTCAAAAAGATTGCCACCGGCTCGCATTCCGCGCCGCGCATCTTCGGGCACGAGACGGCCGGAAAGATTGTGGCTGTCGGGAGCGGGGTCGAGAATTTCGCGATCGGGGACCGCGTGATGGTGTTCCACCACATCCCCTGCGGCCAGTGTTATTACTGCCGTCACAAAGTCTTTGCCCAGTGCCCGGTATACAAGAAAGTTGGAGCTACAGCGGGATTTGAGCCCAGTGGCGGTGGCTTTGCCGAATACGTTCGCGCCATGGACTGGATCGTACGCAAAGGAGTGGTCAAAATCCCGGACAGCATCTCGTACGAGCAGGCGTCCTTCATTGAGCCGGTGAATACCTGCATGAAGGCGATTGAGTCTCTGCGGATTGAGCCGGGCGAGGTGATTCTCGTGATCGGCCAGGGGCCTATTGGAATCATGCTGGCCGTGCTGGCCCAACGGGCCGGTGCGACGGTGATAACTTCCGATTTGCATCCTCAGCGCCTTAAAATAAGTGAGAGTTACGGACTGCGCCACAATGTGAACGCGTCTGTCGGCGACCCGTTGGCTTTGGTTCATCAGATGACGGAAGGCCGTGGAGCCGACGCGGTGATACTGGCTACGGCGGGCAACAGCCTGATTCGGCCCGCCATTGGCGCGGCCAGGCCGGGTGGGCGGGTGATGCTGTTTGCCCAGACGCAGCGCAGCGAAGTGGTGATTGACCCGGCGGCCGTTTGCGTCGATGAAAAAACGCTGCTCGGTTCCTACAGCGCCTCGGTGGACCTGCAGGACGACAATGTCCGTCTTGTATTCAGCCATGAGATCGATTTTGCGCGGCTGGTGACGCACCGTTTTCCTCTGCAACAGGCAGTGGAGGCCCTGCGGCTTGCAGCGCACCCTGGGCCCGATTCGATGAAAATTGTGATCCAACCGGGAATGGAGTGGCACAAGAATTGAAAGGACAAATGACGGCTGCGGTCCTCTATGGCAAGGAGGACGTAAAGATTGAGAAAGTGCCGATTCCTACGCTGGAACGCGGTGAGGTTCTGGTGAAAGTGAATGTGGCGCTGACCTGCGGAACGGACCTGAAAGTGTTTCAGCGCGGTTACCACGCGCGCATGATCGTTCCGCCTGCGCTTTTTGGGCACGAGCTTTCCGGTGAGATCGTGGAAATCGGCGCCGGTGTGCGCGATTTCCGCCGGGGCATGCGCGTTGTGGCGCTCAATTCAGCACCCTGCGGCTCCTGCTTCTATTGCCTCAAGCACCAGGAAAATCTCTGCGAAGATCTGCTCTTCAACAACGGAGCCTACGCCGAATACATCAAGATCCCGCGCCGCATCGTCGAAACCAATATGCTGGCGCTGCCGGATGATGTCACCTTTGAGTCGGCCGCCATGACCGAGCCTCTGGCCTGTGCGCTGCGCGGCCTGCAGGAGACGGGAGCAGACATTGGTGATACCGTGGCGGTGATCGGCGCCGGCCCGCTGGGTCTCATGCTCATCCAGGTTGCGAAGCTCAACGGCTGCAAAGTGATTGCTGTGGTGAAGCGCGATGAACAGGCGCAGGCGGCGCGCCATTTCGGCGCCCATGAAGTGATCCAGCTCGAGCCAGACAAAAGTCCGGTCGATGCGGTCGTCGAGATTACAGAGGGGCGCGGATCAGACATTGTGATTGAGGCCGTCGGCCGGCCGCAGGCATGGCAGTGGGCCGTGGACATGGTGCGCCGCGGAGGCCTGGTCAACTTCTTCGGCGGTTGCGCCACCGGAACCAGGGTTGAGCTGGATACCAACCGGCTGCATTATTCCGAGCTTACGCTGAAGGCAACTTTCCATCACACGCCGCAGACCGTGCGCAGGGCATTTTCTCTCATTGCGGAGAAGAAGGTGCGAAGCACGGATTACGTAACCGGCGAGGCGCCGCTCTCGAAGCTGAAGCAGGTTCTTCAGCAGATGCTCGACCGCGGCAGCCAGATCAAGACCGCCATTATTCCCGGTCACTGACGCATGCAGGGTTTGCCTAATTCTTCTTCGGCTCCGGCTCAACCTCTGGGATGGAAAGCGCTCCCGGAATCGTACCGCATTCCGGATGTCCCGCCATCACTTGAGGACGCGCGGCTTTACTGCGAGCGCCTGGCCAAAGAGCATTACGAGAATTTTTCCGTGGCCACATGGTTTCTGCCTGCGCGCCTGCGGCAGCACTTCTACAACGTTTACGCATACTGCCGTATCTCGGATGATCTGGGTGATGAGGTTGGGAACCCGCAGCAGTCGCTGGAACTTCTCGACCACTGGGAAACGGAACTCAATGCCTGCTATGCGGGATCACCGCGCCATCCCGTCTTCGTGGCCCTGCAGGAGACGGTAAAACAATGCGGTATTCCGAAGCACGAGTTTTCTGATCTGTTGATCGCCTTCCGCCGGGACCAGACTGTCTCTCGCTATGAAACCTTTGACGACGTTCTGGGCTATTGCCGCTATTCGGCCAACCCGGTTGGCCACCTTGTGCTGTACCTGTGTGGATACAGCGACGTCGAACGCCAGCAGCTCTCGGATTCAACCTGCACCGCCCTGCAACTCGCAAACTTCTGGCAGGACGTCGCCGTGGACTATCAAAAAGGGCGGATTTACCTTCCGCTTGAAGACCTGCGGAGATTTGCTGTTTCCGCGGCCGATATCGAGCAGCGCCGGACCACGCCTCAGTTCCTGGCCATGATGAAATTTGAGGTCGCGCGCGCGAGAGAATGGTTTGATCGCGGGCTTCCGCTGGTGAAGAAAGTCGATCGCGAACTCGCCATCGACCTTGAGCTGTTCAGCCGCGGCGGCCAGGAAATACTGAACGCCATTGAGCGTCAGGGTTATGATGTGCTGCGGCAGCGGCCCGTGATCACCAGGTCTCGAAAACTTCTATTGGTGGCGCGAGCGGCGCTGGGTAAGGTGCTGTGAGCCATCAACAGTTGAGTCATGCATATGCGGTTTGCAGAGGAGTGGCGCGGCGCGCAGCCAAGAACTTCTATTACGGGTTTCTGGTGCTGCCGTCTGAGAAGCGGAATGCACTCTGCGCGGTGTATGCATTCATGCGCCACGCTGACGATATCTCCGATGACCCTGCGCTCGATATCGCGCACAAAAAGCAGAGACTGGGCCAGTGGCTTGCATCTGCCCGGCAGGTTTTCTCCGGTCATCCCACTGACGATCCCGTACTGCTGGCGCTCGCCGATGCGCAGCGCCAGTTCAAGATTCCTGTCGACCTTTTCGAAAAACTTGTGTACGGCACCAGCCTGGACCTGGAGATCCCGCAGGCTTCCGGAGACGCTCCCGTTATCCTTTGCGAGACCTTTGATGACCTGAAGCAATACTGCTACCACGTTGCCTCGGTCGTAGGGCTGGTCTGCATTCACATTTTCGGCTATCACGACAGGAAGGCCGAAATTCTGGCAGAAGATTGCGGACTCGCCTTTCAGCTCACCAACATCATTCGTGACGTGAAGGAAGACGCCGCGATGGGCCGCATCTACATCCCGGAAATCGATCTCGGCCTCGTAGGCCTCAGCGCCTCCAACTTTTCGGCGAGCGCGTTGTCTGACCCTGCCGCGGCACAACAACTGCGTCCCGCGCTTGAGTATGAAGCCGATCGCGCGCGCAAGTTTTACGAATCCGGCAAATGGCTGATGGAACTGGTGCACGAAGACAGCCGCGGCGCTCTGTGGGTGCTGGTGGAGATCTACAGCCGCCTGCTCCGGAAAATCACGGAACGAAACTATGATGTGTTCACCGAGCGCGTCAGCCTGAGCACCTGGGAAAAGCTGCGGCTCCTGGCCCGCGGCTTCATTTACCGCATCGCATAATGGCGTTATCTCAACAACAGACTGTGGGAGTTGTGGGCGGCGGCCTTGCCGGGCTGGCAGCAGGCTGCGCCCTCTCGGATGCGGGGCTCAAAGTCACGTTATTTGAGCGGCGTCCCTATGTCGGCGGCCGCGCCTCATCCTACGAGCATCCCGGAACCGGAGAGGTGGTGGACAACTGCCAGCATGTTCTTCTGGGATGCTGCACCAACCTGGTCCATTTTTATGAGATGCTCGGCGTCAACGATAACATCCGCTGGTTTGACGAGCTCACATTCCTTGAGCCGGGCGGACGCGCCAGCCGTTTTGCGCCGACCCCATTTCTTCCCGCGCCGATGCACAACGTGCCCGCTTTCTTAGGCGCGCATATGCTCTCAGCAAGAGATAAGCTGGCCATCGCGCGCGCCATGTTTGCGCTGAGCCGGGGCTTGCCGGACTCGCAGGAGGATTTTCTCGCCTGGCTTCGTCGCCACGGCCAGACAGAGCGGGCGATTGACCGCTTCTGGAAGACCGTTCTGGTGAGCGCATTGAATGAAGACCTTGACCGTATTTCCGTTCGATATGCGGCGCAGGTCTTTCGCGAATCGTTCATGAACTCGCCGGCGGCCGGCCGTATGGGCGTGCCCAGTATTCCGCTCTCGCAGTTGTATTCCGCGGCCATCCAGTACATTCAGGCTCGCGGCGGAGAAGTCTTGCTGAGATCGGCTGTGAACGCCATTGCGCCGGAAACAGAGCGCGTGCAGATTGCCACTTCCGCAGGCGAGCGCAGCTTCAACTACGTGGTTCTGGCAGCTCCGTTTCAAACCGCCGCGGCTCTCTTGCCGGGCGACGCGTTCGCCGCGCAACTCAAACGGCAGTTGGAGCATTTTGAACCCTCGCCCATCACCGGCATCCACCTGTGGTTTGACCGCGAGATCACACCCCTGCCCCATGCGGTATTGCTTGATCGCACGATCCAGTGGATGTTCCAGAAATCGAAGTTCCAGCGCGAACGTGAAGGCCCCGGAAGCTACATGGAGCTGGTTGTGAGTGCTTCGAGGTCACTGGTGCAGAAATCGCGTGAAGAGGTACTGGATCTGGCGCTGCGCGAGCTCTCTGACTTTTTTCCTCTGGCAAAACAAGCGCAAGTGCTGAAGGCTGCGGTGATCAAGGAAGTCTACGCAACCTATTCTGTCCTGCCGGGCCTGGATCAGTTCCGGCCCCAGGCGAGAACCGAATGGCCCAGGATCGTCCTTGCCGGGGACTGGACCGCCAGTGGCTGGCCCGCCACCATGGAAGGCGCCGTGCGGAGCGGGTATCTGGCAGCGGAGGCGTTAGCGGAAAAGAAGTTTCTCGTCCGCGATTTGCCTCCACGCGGGTTCATGCGGTTGTTTTGAGCGCGAGGAAAGAGAAGCAACCTCCGCAGAGATGATGACGGTGGCGGGCCGTACTACTTCGCCAGCAGGGCTACACCTACGCACACAAGGCCGGCGGCGATCCAGCGGCGGTGATCGACTTCCTCCTTCAGGAAGACCTTGGCCAGGATAATGCTGCAGATGAAGGTCAGCGAAGCTGAAGCCGGCGCCACCAGGCTGACATCTCCCCAGGAAAGCGCTGTGAGCAGGCAGAAGAAACTGAAGGTGAGGCAAACCAGCGCGAGCAGGAAGAACTTTTCCCGGATCACCCGGCCAATCACCCCAAGCAGACCGTGCTTCGAGCGAAGCACTTCCATGTCACCGACGCGCTTCATCGCCGCTGAGAGCATTACATCGCCTGCGCTCGAAACCAGCACGAGAATGCCGATTGCGGTCCACAGCCTAAACAAGTTCATGCTGCTCCTCCAGGCGCGGGATTCCCTCCTGATTGTGGTGGGTGCGCGATGGCCCTCGTGCCACCAGGCCCACACCGGCGCTGATCAGCAGCACGCCTGACCATCGCCAGAGACTGATGTGTTCATGGAGGAAATAGCGCGAGAGCACGGCGGTTACAACATATCCCAGCGCCGTAGCAGGAAGCACAAAGCTCAGGTCGGCCCACGAGAGGGCCGTCAGGTACGAGTAGAAAAATCCGGCGAGACAGGCAATTCCGAAGATGATCCAGGGATTGAGCACCGCCGTGAACACGTGCTGCCAATGTTCGAGGTGGATTGTTCCCACGTCGTTCATGCCGCGCTTCAACATGACATCGCCCAAGCCGTTGCAGCAGGTAATCGCGGCGTAGATCAGAACCTTCTTGGGATTCACGCGACCGCTCGTTTCATCGAATGAAGTACTTCCATGCGGCTACCGCCAGGAAAACGGCGATGCCGATGGCATAACCGAGAATGCGTGCTCTCCCAACCTCTTGTTGTTCCTGCATAAAAAGCAGCCTTCTGGTTCTTAGCCGTGAGCCATGAGCTCTGAATGTAAAGGAACATCTATCATTGTATCCGGTCTAAATTGTTGCGTCTCAATCCGGCCCGGAAAATGTTTTGCGCAACCGGGTTTGGAAGGGCGTCTCCACAAACCCTGCGGCAACAAGGCTTAGTCTCCGGCCACTTCCGCTGCGCGGGTTTCTTCCTGGCCGGCACTGCTTGGAGTGGAACCTCCATGGCTGCCGGCGCGCATCTCCTTAGCGGCGCGATTGCGCGCCGCCCGCAGCTTCAGGAATGATTTGGCTTCTTTGAACAATCGTTTGCGCTCACCGGCATCGAAAGCAGCCTTGCGCACGATGCGGAACACGGCTTTCGGCCGGAAATAATATTCGTCGTAGAATTTGTGCACCATCTCCAGCACGTATTCGCGAGGCAGTCCGGGATACTCGATCTGCGCCACCTGGTGGCCGCCGTCGTCAACCATCCGCTCTGTGCCGATGATGAATCCATTCTGTTTGGCGAAGTCGTACAACTCAGTGCCGGGATAGGCATGCGCGAGGGAAACCTGGATGGTTTCAACATCCAGTTCCTTGGCAAAATCAATGGTGCGGCGGATCGACTCGCGGCTTTCGCCGGGCAGGCCAAGGATGAAGTCCCCATGCACAACCAGGCCCAGCTTTTTGGTGTCCTTGGTAAACTGGCGCGCCCTTTCCACAGTCGCGCCCTTCTTGATGTTTTTCAGGATCTGCGGATCGCCTGATTCATATCCAACAATCAGCAGACGGCATCCGGCTTCGCGTTGTGCCTTCAGCGTCTCGTAATCAGTCGTGACGCGGGAAGTGCAGCTCCAGGTCAGATTCAGGGGCTTCAGCTTCTGGCAGAGTTCAACCGTACGCTGCTTTTGAATGTTGAAGGTGTCGTCGTCAAAGAAATATTCCTTCACCCACGGCCAGTATTCTTTGGCCTGTGCCATCTCACGCGCCACCGCGTCGGTGGAGCGTTTGCGCCATGGATGGCCGCTCAGCGTCTGCGGCCACAAACAGAACGTACACTGAGCCGGGCAGCCGCGAGTGGTATAGAGCGACACGAACGGGTAGAGCAGGAAGGGAACGTTGTAGCGGCGCACGTCCAGATCACGATAATAGACGTCCGTCACATTCGGCAGCGCGTCCAGGTCCGTCACATCCGGGCGGTCAGGATTATGGACGACTTTCCCATTCTTATCGCGATACGATATGCCTCGAATCTCTGCCAGGGGCGTGCCATTGGCGTATTCCACAACCGAGTAGTCGAATTCGCGCCGGCACACGAAATCGATGGCCGGACACTCCTTCAGGGAGCGCTCCGGCAGTGTGGTCACGTGCGGGCCCACAAAGGCTACTTTCAGCCTGGGGTTCGCCTCTTTCATCCTTGTTACCAACTGGATATCGCCCGGGAACCCCGGCGTGGAGGTGAAGAGGACAAGAAACTCGTATTGCTTGCCAATTTCAATCGTCTCCGCAGCAGAGACATGGTGCGGCGGAGCGTCCAGCAAACGCGAACCCTCCAGCATGCCCGCTGGATACGCCAGCCAAACCGGATACCAATAGGATTCGATTTCGCGGGTGGCAGGCCAGCGCGAACTGGCGCCACCGTCAAAGTTCTCAAACGACGGCGGATTAAGGAACAGCGTTTTCAGAGGCATCGGGTTATTTTAACATCCTGTCGCCACAGCTAAAGTCAAGTGAATGCAAGCGGTTAGAAGCCGTCAGTGAGTGGTCTTATAGTGCAGGGAACGGAGCCACCAACCGGGCCGGTGGGAGGGCCGAAAGAGCTTAAACGGGCCTCTTCAGGCAAGTAATATTCTCGAAATCCGCAGGAGTAGATTTTTCAATTCTTCGGCCATTTCTGCGCTATTGCAGAAATCTGCCTGAATGTGGACGGCGCTGATTTTCATAATTAAAGCCCGAAGTCGCCCGAGATTCGATAGCTGCACGTTTTTGCCGGCCAACAGCGCCTTGCATATGCCAGCATCCAAAAAAAGTAAGGCCAAAAGACGCCGCTGTTCCCGGCCCGCTACACACCAGGCCCGTGCGGCCTTTGGGGAAACATCCGTGCGTTACCTGATCGAGCCCGCGAATTTCAGGTGGGGATCTTTTCCAGCGTGATCTCGGCCATCTCGCGGCTTCCAGCTCGTTTTGTATCCTTGCTTGTGCTGTCGCCGTATCGTTATTGCTGGTCATTGTTCTCCGCAATTCGTCGCGATTACTCTTCGTCCTGAGCGCTGTCACCGGTTCCGTTGCCAAGTGCACGATGCAGCGCCTGCAACAGCAGCGTGGGCCCGCCCAGGTATTCCACCTGCTCGTCGGCGATCCAGGCGGGCAGGCGAAAGCCGTTCATCCGGTACAGAAAAACAATAGGCACCCGGGGTTTGATGCGCTTGAAGTTTGTTCCGAGTTCGATTCGCTGTTCGGCCAGCACAGTTTCCCCAAACACCACCGCGCTGATTTCACCGCGGCGGAAAATGCGTTCTGCTTCGGCAGGATCGTCAGTGGCCACCACGCTATACCCTGCCTGTTCGAGCACCAGATTCCGCGTAACCTGGGCAGCCGAAAGCTGGCTTACACAAAGGATTTTCAGTCCCATGCCGTTCAACATCACTAGTTTGTTTCAAAAATGAGCTACTCAAATGGCTCTGACGCCGTCTCGAGCAGACGGCCTACAACTTCAGAATGAGCAGAGGCGCAACCGGATTACCTTCAAGCCTGGGTTCCACAGCCCAGTTGCGCGCGGGTTGAATGACTTTGCCCGGGCCTCACGGTCGGGCTAGTGCGTTCAATCACCAGTTATGATGCGGGAAAAACTCCAAATGGATGCCTCTGGTACCAGGTGGATTGGCCAGGCCGCAGTGGCGTAAAACCGTGCGGCATCGTAGAGACTTGACTCCTTATCATGCCTGCCAAGGAGAGACCTTTACCAGCTTACATTGTGTCCTTATCGTCGTGCGCTCGGACATATATCATGACAAACTCAGTGCCTTTGCCGCTCGGCTTCACCGCGATAATGCGCTGGTTGTTTTCGGTCCCGACCTTGAGTTCCTGCTTATAGCCCTCCCTGGAGCCCCCGTGATCATCACAGGTGACTTCAGAATCCTTATCGTGGCGATGGAAACTCATGTTGAATCCGCCAGTGCAGTCAATGACTTTGCCGTAGTGCGACATTTCTTTGCGATAGAAACCCAGCACTTTTTCGGGTGGATCGCTTGTCTGGTATTTCAAGACCGCCAGCTTCATCCCAAAGAGCGAGCTTGAGATGTTGACGTTGGCGCCGGAATCCTCATCGCCAGTCGAGGTTTTTGGCTGTGCGCCGGGGTACGCAGCCAGACCAGTTTCCTTCGGATCAATCGGGCCTTTGCGGACGCTCAGCGAGCCGAGGGGCGTGCGAATATCCACGTCCTTTCCCTCTTTCCCGTTCTCTTCATGTGTCGATACCGTGCATCCTGCCAGGAGCAGCAGAGCTAAGAAAACGCCGGAAAATCCAAATACCCGCAACCCGACCCTCATAAAAGCCTCCATGGGCTGATTTTTCAAGGCGCCGAACAATACTGGGCCTAACCGGCGCCTTCTGCATTTTAATTACGTCTCCGGAGCCGAAAAAGTTCGCTGAAATTCTTCCGAGGGGCATCGCTCAAGCGGGTTCGTAATAGGTTTCTCCGGCGCAGCCACGGCACAGAATCCGGCCGTCGCGCCGCACTTCCCGGCGAAAATTGATTCCCTCTCCGCAACTCTCGCAAATAATGCGTTCACCTTTGTAGCCGGGAAACTCTTCCGGCGGCAACGGTACGCGCACCCGCTGTGCCTGGAACATCTGCTCGTCGCTCAGTTCGCGATAGGCCAGCATCTGCTGCTGATTTTTGTCGCTGATCTCCGGGTGCATACTCCTGGCCAGCGCCTTGGAATCTTCCCGCGCCGCCACTCGCACGGCCCTGCCTGTTTCCACGTCCACAAAGGTTGCCGCAACCTTGCCCCAATCCCGGAACTTCAGAGCGCGTTTGCCCAGCCTGCAGCCGGTCACGACCATAACAGCGTCGGTCGCGCAGCGATCGATTTCCACGAATGTCACGATGCGCTTGCGGTCTTTTCCCTGTGGATCATCCAGCCCTAGTGTCTTTAGCCCGAACATGGCCATGCGCACGCCCAGTACCT
>JBLMYN010000101.1:0-3686 GCA_050258305.1 Actinomycetota bacterium | reverse complement strand
TACCGGCCCACTTCGGGCTCTTTCGTGTCCATTTCGGCCATACTGGCGCTGACGCCGTAAACCCTCACATCTTCCAGCGTGTCCGACTTATACTTCACATTGGCCTGCTGCCCGTCGACAGATGCGCCAGTAGCCCTGGCGAGTTGCATATTGTCGTGGAGGAACTCGTAATCATCCCAGCCAATCACCTTGTTCCGCTTCTGCAGCCGCAGAAATTCATCAAAGCTCGTAATAATCGGGAACCGGCTGACCTGGAAGACGTTCGCTCCAAAAGTTGCCACCTTGTCAGAGATATAGCGGTTGGTGCCGTTGATCATGGACACCACCACAATCAGCGTCGACACGGAAAGGATCACTCCCAGCAGCGTGAGAAATGACCTCAACTTGTGGGTTCGCAGAGTCTCCAGCGCAATCAGCGCGGGCTCCTTGAATGAGATTCCGACCTTGCTGTTTTTGGCTGCCATGTAGATTTAAGCTCTTCGCCGCCGGGTACCCCAGGTTCCCCTGGGGTTTCCTGAATCGTGTAAACAGCCTCTCCCATTGCGGCTGTAACGTAAGTTTACCTCTTTCTTACAATGCATACGCTGCAACCACCCAATTTGTTTCATTCTCCGAAGGCGCTGAAGTGCGAGTTCCGTTCGCGGCCGTTCTTCTGTTTGACGATTTATCACCGGTCGGCGAGAATAGAAGTATTCCACCCCATTGTGGGCCTGTGGCGCAGTTGGGAGCGCGCTTCCATGGCATGGAAGAGGTCGTCGGTTCGATCCCGACCAGGTCCACCATCTTTTCAATCACTTACGGCTGCCTTGGTAAGTTTCCGCGCAGAATGCCGGTATTTCCGGCCGTCCGGATCACATATATAGCGGCTCATTTGCGAATCGCGCCCCCGCGCAACGGGACAGGCGCCCGTACCCATTCCATCTGCTTCAACCGGTGGTCGCTGCCTTCTACCACCAACGCTGCTTTGTAACCATCGCGTACTGTGATGTTGTACATGCTCCAGCGCTCGGTCTCTATGGGATCAACATCTACGTGAAGGAGAGCCGGTGCAATTCCCGGGGCAAAAGCCACGGCGAAGCTGTCCAGTGGAACGGAAAGACCCTCCCCCAGCGCTTTGATGTAGGCTTCCTTCCGGGTCCAGCAGGAAAAAAAAGCTTCTGCTCGCTGGCTGGCCGGCAAGGACCGCAGGCTTTGCACTTCAGTGGCAGAGAAAAAGCGCTCGGCGATGTCGTCAGTGGCAAAGTCAGCCTTGATGTGTTCGATGTCTACCCCAACGGTCAATCCACGTGTCACCGCCAGAAGGGCAAGTTCTGACGAGTGCGACAGATTAAACTTGATCCCGGACTGCTCCAGCCCGCCGCAAAGTTCAGGCTTGCCCTTTGGCCCATAAGAAAAACTCAGGTCTGGGGCCGCAATCCCTGTGTAGCGGCCGAGAATCTCCCGCATGGCGGCCCGAGCCACGGTAAAGCGCCTTCTGTCCCTGTCAAAGTAAAAACGATCGGCGCGTCCAATTTCATCCGCAGAAAGAACCTGACGGCATTGCTGGATCACATCGTCTTGTTTGAGGAGATCAATCAGCAAGACATGGATTTCATTGGGCGCTAATGTCAAGACATTCACCTACGCTGTCAGAATTCTATCGGAGGCAACTCTAAATCCATAGAATTCCGGATCGCCCGCCCTCGAGTCCACCTTCTTGAGGGGCGTGTGCCAGCGCAATATTGCGGTTGCTTCCCTCGCGCAGGCCACCGGTTTGATGCCCCATGCCATTGCCTCGCAACACGCGCTTACGACCAGGCAGGAACTGGCCAGAATTCCCATCCTCGACGCGCTGTGGGAGGACCTGCTGAAACGGCTGCAGCAGACCGATCCTGAACTGTTCCTGTCCGCGCGCGAAGCCGGGCATGCGCCAGGGCAGGAGGCCGGAGTCTTGTCGGCATAACGAGGCAGCGCTGGTCGTGATAGCAGAGTTCCTGCGCAAATCCAGCACGCGCCGGTCCGCTCGAGCAGCACCCGAACTGCCCGGGTTAAGAGTACCGTTGAGCTACTGCTGCGAATCCAGCCTCTCTCGTCACTTTCCGCCTGTAACGTCTATCACGTACCCGTGTAATCCGCATCACTGAGGCTCCCGCGTGGCGAGAGTCAAATATTTTTGAGAGCTATAGATATGCGCGATGAAGTGATCATTGCGTTTTGATTTAGCCGGCCCAGCCGGAAGGTCCTGTTTTGCGGCAGATCAGGAGGTTAGAAATGAACCGCGGAATTGTTCGCTCTTTGCTTGTACTGGCGGCACTCTTTGCGTTCGGCGCGACATTCGCGTCCGCGCAACAGGAGTCGTCAGTGAAGGTGCGGGTTAGCCCTCCAGAAGCATATATCTTCGTGGATGGGCAGCCATTTGCACATCGCAGTCAGACGATTTTCCTGTCCACCGGTCAGCACACGATCGGTGTCTACAATTATGGCTTTGTTCCTCAGGTCCAGGAAGTAAGGCTGGAGCCGGGCCGCAACCCTGAAATCGTCGCGCGCCTGGAGGCCGTGCCGGGAATGGTCAAGGGCCCATGGGGGCGCTTGCAGATTGAAGGCAACGCCAATGACAGAGCAGCAGTGTTCATCAATGGACTCAAGCCGGAGTATTTCGTCGGCCATGTGGACGAGATGAACAATGAGTTCATGGCCACCCAGAAACTGGTTCTCCCGGTGGGGACCTATGATCTCTTCATCGTCAATCCGAAAGAGACTGAGCCGTTCTTTACCAGCAAGATTGAAATCAAGAACGACCAGCGTCTGGTGGTTAATGTTGCCCACAACACCCAGGCCTATCATCGCTGGAAGAAAGCCGGCCACCACACAGAGCTGGCCCGGTTCCATGCAGGCACAAATAACGCCAGCATCGTTGTGGCCCCGGTCACCGGCGCCTTCAGCGTAGACAAGAACAGCATCCGCTGCGGAGATAACGTCCAGTTGAGCTGGAATTCCACAGAAGCTGTTGATACCACGATTGCCGCATCGCCGGCCGTTGCGGTGCCAGCCACAGGCCAGCGGACGGACACCCCAACCAAGACCACCACTTACACGTTCGAAGCCAAAGGCCCGGGCGGAGTAGTGACGCATTCGCAGACGGTGCATGTTGACCCCGACGTCCAGACCGCTCTGAAAGCCGATCCTGCTGAAGTTCGTTATCGGAGAATCGATGACAAGGTAATTGTTCCGGCCAACACCACCCTGGCCTGGACGGCCGATAATGCTCATCAAGCCAGCATCGATCCGCTTGGATCAGTTGCGACGAATGGGGAAAAGGCCATTGAAGCCACACCGAAGAAGACCGATGTTGGTCCCGTTGACGAAATGGTCGTGTACACGCTGGTTGCCAGCAACAACTGCGGCGGATCAGACAAGAGCATGGCTGCCGTGCACGTGACCGGCACCATCGAGCCGTTGCCGGTTGTGCCGCTCGCCAGCATTTTCTTCCCCACCGCCTATCCAACCATGACGCATCCTGAACTGGGGCTGCTGAAGGCGGAAAAGGCGAAACTGGCGGAAGCTGTGACCGGATTCAACAAATTCCTCGAATATGATCCGGCCACCAAAATCAAGATCATCTCTTTCGCGGACCACCGCGCAACAGATGAATACAACAATGCTCTTGCCGAGCGCCGGGCCAACCTGATTAAGGCCCATCTTATGGC
>JBLMYN010000100.1:0-21215 GCA_050258305.1 Actinomycetota bacterium | reverse complement strand
CATTGACGGGGCTGACGCTGCCGTGCTGAACGAGTACGGGTTCAAGGATTTCGAGTCCGGCGCCTACCAGCGCAATGGCCGCAAGATGCAAATCAAGGTAGCGCGTTTTAGGGACGCTACGGGGGCGTATGGTGCCTTCACGTATTATGTCCAGCCGCAATGGCGGAAGGAAGACATCGGCGATCGCGCCGCCTCCAACAACCGGAGAATCCTGTTTTCGCACAGCAATCTGCTGGTGGATGCCACACTGGAGGAAGTCACAGCGATGTCCGCAGCGGACCTGCGCGCCCTGGCGGATGCTCTCCCCAAAGTCAGAGGCAGCCTGGCGGGCTTGCCTACCCTGCAAGACGAATTGCCAAAGCAGTCCTACATTCCTCACACTTTGCGTTACATCGAAGGCCCATTAGCGCTGGAGAGGCTCGGCGTACCGCTCCCTGCATCTCTGGTGAACTTCAGTATGGGAGCGGAAGTCGTCTTTGCCCGCTACCGCACCTCGAACGGCGCAGCTTACATGACCTTGATCAGCTATCCGACGCCGCAGATTGCGGCTGACCGGCTTAAAGCGCTTCAGGCAGCCCATCTCCCTGGTGGCCCGTTCTACTTCAAGCGCAGCGGGCCGTTTGTTATCGCGGTGAGTGGTAATGTGCCGGAAAATGAGGCGGACTCTCTGCTGGCGTCTGTCAATTATGACGCTGACGTCACATGGGATGAGCCCACCAAGCCGAACCCGCGCGACAACATCGGCAATCTCATCGTCGGAATTTTCATGTTGATCGGAGTCATTCTGGTCGTCGCCCTGATTTTTGGCTTCGCTTTTGGCGGAGTACGTGTTCTCGCGAAGAAAGTATTCCCCAACAGAGTTTTTGATCGTCCCGAGGACGCCGAGATCATCCAGTTGAACCTCAAGTAGCCATAAGTCGCTGAAAAATAGCAGGCTTAGAGTGACGTAAACCGTCAGAGTGACAAATTATGTCACTTTTAGGCATGTGTTGACGTTTTAGTTAAGTTGTTGAAAAGAAAGACATTTATTCTGGAGAAATTCCTTGACACTGCCTTTCAGCCCCCCATAAGATTTTTTCCAGAAAGTTCTGATGGTTTTTGAACCTCCGTTGGAACTATTCTCCCTTGAAAGAAAAGGCCGTCCAGTTGCCGGACGGTCTTTTCATTTTTACTGTCGCTTCGCTCCAAACCGCTCAAGAGTTTGGGATATCACGAACCTCACGGATGCTCCTGTTGCGCCCGGCTCGCCACGCAAGTCGGGCTCGCCGGGAATGTCGCTGGACAAAGAGTGTCGCTGCGCTCCGAACGTTGGAGATTTTACCCACCTGGCTGCTCGCAGATGCTCCTGTTGCACCCGCCTCGCTGCGCAAGTTGTGCTCGCCGGGAATGTCGCTGGACAAAGAGTGTCGCTGCGCTCCGAACGTTGGAGATTTTACCCACCTGGCTGCTCGCAGATGCTCCTGTTTGCACCCGCCTCGCTGCGCAAGTTGTGCTCGCTGGGGACGTTGTCGCAGACAGAGTGTCGCTTCGCTCCAAACCGCTCAAGAGTTTGGGATATCACGAACCTCACGGATGCTCCTGTTGCGCCCGGCTCGCCACGCAAGTCGGGCTCGCCGGGAATGTTGCTGGAGAAAGAGTGTCGCTGCGCTCCAAACCGCTTGCAATGGGCGCCTGCTCCAGACGAAAACAGTACTCAGTCTTCGGGCGACAAACACAATATCAAGCTGACAGTCTGGCAGGAGCCTTACCACGTCTGGCGTGAGCGTCCATGTCATACGCTTTTTTAAGCCAGCGCTTTACTTCATCATCGATGTCCTGCGTCGAACGGATCTCAATCCTCTGAGTGATACGGTCTTTTTTGGCGAAGCCGCCGGTATCAATGAGCCGCCTGGGCACTCTTGTATCTTTCAGGGCCAGTCCCAGGTCGATGCGGTCTCTGCTGGCCGGTTTGATTTGGGCAAAGACATGATTCCGGTAGAGAGGAACCATTGTCTGGCAGGGCGACGCTTTCACGTCCGGACCCATGCTGCGTGCAAGTTTGAGCAGCTCGTCATAGATAGGTCGTAACGTGGCTTTGGGGCCGGCGAACATTTCTTCAACGTAGCGCTCCGCGGCCAGCAGGTAGGCCTCCGGGCTGCCATCATTGCCTTTGCCCAGGGATTGCTCTGCAATCCACGAGGAGTAGTTTGTGCCCAGCCCGTGTTTTGTCTTCAGCCACTCGCGCCGCTGCTTCTGATCTTTTGGGCCTTTCTGTTTGAGCAGGAGAATCCATTGCTCCAGTGTCCTTCCGGTTTTCTCCTTCAGTCCGGAGATGGCTTTCTGTGTCATCAGCACGCTGGGGTGGAGATCATAACCGGACTTGCTCTTTCCTGGTGTTACGGCCATAAGTCACCTCGCCCCAGTAGTTTACTCGCAGCCCAATTGGGATCAAGCGTTTTCCATGGAAAGATTTTTAGACGGAAAAATGCATCGCGGCGGGAAACAAAGCACTTTTCCTGAAACCAAAACCTTCGTCGTAGCTCAATGTCAGGGAGAGCTATCCGGGGGCTTCTCCTAAATATCCCCATGATGCACGAGGGCCACTCCCGTGAAGAAATACACAATCCCCCTTTCCCTTGTAGTAGCAATTCTGATCGTTGTTTCAGTCTATTCGGAGCAAAAACAAAAACCCACAACACCTCCCGACCGCGCCAGCCAGGAGAACGCTGAACGGCTGGCAGCTCAGGGCCGCCAGATCTTCCGATTCGATACTTTTGGCGACGAAGATTTCTGGGGCGGAACCCTGGGTCTTCATAAGGCCATTGAAGGCGCAAAGTTCGGCGGCGTTGGTCCGGGCGTATCGCCCGCAACGGCGCTCGCAGTCGGTTTGAAAGTTGATCAGGACGCCCTCCCCCCTGCTCTTGTCGCGGCGATCCAGGCGGGCCAGGTTGATCTGAATGATCCAGCCACAACTCTGGCGCTGCTCAAGCTCAATGCCGTAGTCGGTGTCACCGGCTTCTTCAATACTGATGGTTCTCTGCGAACGATCGGCATCCAATGCGCTCTCTGCCACTCCACGGTAGATAACGCGTTCGCTCCCGGCATTGGCCATCGGCTGGATGGCTGGGCCAACCGCGATCTCAACGTGGGCGCGATAGTCGGCCTGGCGCCCAATCTTCAGCCAGTCGCCGACCTGCTGGGCGTGGATGTGGCCACCGTGCATACCGTCCTCAACAGCTGGGGGACGGGCCATTTCGATGCTGAGCTGTTCATGGACGGCAAAGCCTTCCGTCCTGACGGGAAGAGCGCAGCCACGCTGATTCCGCCCGCGTTCGGGCTGGCGGGCGTGAATCTTCACACCTTCACCGGCTGGGGTACGGTGACGTATTGGAACGCCTTTGTCGCCAATCTGGAAATGCACGGAAAAGGCAACTTTTCTGATGCTCGTCTCGATAACGCTGCCCAGTTCCCGGTGGCTGCCCGCGCGGGCTTCGGCCACGTTCACAACGACGTTGACCTTGTCACGTCGAAACTCGGACCATTGCACGTCTACCAACTGGATCTCGCCGCTCCTGCGCCGCCGAAGGGCAGCTTCGATGCTGCCGCGGCAAAGCGTGGTGAGGCCCTGTTCAACGGCAAGGCGCAGTGCAGCAACTGTCATGTGCCTCCGCTCTACACTGAGCCGGGCTGGAATATGCACACCGCTTCGGAAGTCTGCGTCGACGATTTTCAGGCCAGCCGCGCGCCTGATGATCGTTATCGCACCACGCCACTGAACGGCCTCTGGACCCATACCAAGGGCGGTTTCTACCACGATGGCCGTTTTGCCACGCTGGACGACGTTGTGGATCACTATGACAGTTGCATGAATCTCGGCCTTACCGGCGAGGAAAAAAGTGATCTCGTCCAGTTCATGCTCTCACTCCCCAATAACAAACATAAAGAAAAGTAATCTCCATCTACGGTTGACTAATTTGCGCCGGAGGAACAGCAAAACGCTGTTCCTCCTCTTTTTTGCGTGGGGCGGTGACAACACACCAGGCATCTTTGCATCGCGAAGATCGTTCCAGTCCCGTGGCATCCGGGCTCGCGGCTGCACGATGTTTGGAACATAATAGGTCGCACATGACGGAGCGTTTCCATTTCGACGGCCTGAGCGAGTTGTTTGCCAAAGCCAACGAAGAGAAATCCGGCGATCAACTGGCCGGCATTGCCGCACGATCCGAGCAGGAGCGTGTAGCCGCGAAATATGCGCTGGCGGACACGGCTCTTGAAGATATCCTTAACAAGCCCTTGATCGATCCCGATCAGGACGATGTCAGCCGCCTCATTTTCCAATCGCACGATCCGGATTCTTTCGAGCAAATCAAAAGCATGACGGTTGGGGAATTCCGTGAGTTTATCCTGAGTGATGAAACCAAGGGTGAAGATCTTAACCGGCTGCGCTGGGCCATCACCCCGGAGATGGCTGCTGCGGCCGCAAAGCTGATGAGCAACAAGGATCTCGTGCTGGCCGCGGCCAAAATCAGGGTCGTCACGCGATGCCGCAATACCATGGGTCAGCGGGGCGTGCTGGGAATCCGGCTGCAACCGAACCATCCTGCCGATGATATTGCAGGAATCCTGCTCTCGGCTTTCGATGGCCTGCTCTACGGCTGCGGGGACGCGGTAATCGGCGTGAATCCAGCTACTGATTCTGTCGAGACTGTTTCTGCCATCCTGCATGGATTGCAGAGATTGATTGATGCTTACAACATTCCCACGCAGGCCTGCTGCCTAGCCCACATCTCCACGCAAATGGCCGCCATGGATCGAGGAGCCCCGGTGGATCTGCTCTTTCAGTCCGTGGCGGGAACGCAAAAGGCAAATGAGAGTTTTGGGATTTCACTGGAGATGCTGCGGGAAGGACGAGAGCAAATCCTTGAACACCAAGAGCAGCGATTCTCACCAAGGAGGCACGGAGACACGGAGAAAGCAGGTTCATCTCCCCAATCTCAGGCCGAACTGGATAAGTCAACTCCGCCTGCAGCCGATCCTGGCGACAGAGAATTCAGCGCCAAGGTCGCGGCCGCTGTTGGCGATCAGCCCCGTACTTCTCCGCGCCTCCGTGCCTCCGCGGTGAAAGGGCCTTTTGCCCGGAAAGTGATGTACTTTGAAACCGGCCAGGGCAGCGCGCTTTCCGCCAATGCCCACCACGGCGTCGATCAGCTCACGCTCGAAGCACGTGCGTACGGCGTGGCGCGCGTGTTTGAGCCGTTTCTGGTCAATAGCGTGGTCGGGTTTATTGGACCGGAATATCTCTATGATGAACGGCAGATCATTCGTGCCGGTCTGGAAGATCACTTTATGGGAAAGCTTCTGGGCCTGCCCATGGGTTGCGATGTCTGTTACACCAACCACGCAGCCGCCGACCAGAACTCAGCCGACAACTTGCTCATGCTGCTCGCGGCCGCTGGATGCAACTACTTCATGGGCGTACCGTGTGCCGACGATGTGATGCTCAACTATCAGTCGACCAGTTTTCACGATGCGCTGGCTGTGCGCCGGCTGTTCAACCTGCGGCCCGCACCGGAGTTTCTGGAGTGGCTGCAGGCGATGGGAATTTATGAGGGGAATGAACCGGCACGGCTGCATGCAGACGCGCAAAGAGAATTGAGTGCGGCTTTCAGCAAAATGCTTGAATCCTGATGCAACGAATCCGTTCAATCAATGCACAGTAGCGGCATGGATTTTATGAGTCAGAAACACCGATCGACCACTGCTGCGTGGCCCGAGGTGCTTGAGCGTATCCGCAGGCGCACGCCGGCCCGCGTGCTGGTGGATCGCGCAGGCGCAGGCTATCGTACGCCCACGCAGCTTGATCTGCGCGCCGCCCACGCTGCCGCCCGCGATGCCGTGAGAACAGAGCTCGATATGGAACGCGACCTCGGGCCGGAGTTGGTTCGAGATTGGCAGATGTTTGAAGCCGCTACTCAGGCTGCATCGAAAGACGAATACCTGCTTCGCCCCGATCTGGGACGAATGTTTACGGACGCCACTGTCGCGCAGATCACTGCGTCCTGTCCGCCAGAGCCTGACCTGCAGATCGTGATTGGTGATGGTTTGTCAGTCACGGCGGTCGCCGCCCAGGTCCCCGGATTGCTTCCGTTGCTTGCCGCACAGGCGGAGCAGCGCGTCTGGAAGCTGGGCCGGCCGTTTGTTGTCCGGCACTGCCGCGTGGGCATCATGAATCATGTGGGGGAACTGCTGCGGCCGGAGGTGGTCGTACTGCTCATCGGCGAGCGCCCGGGGCTGGCAACGGCAGAAAGTCTTTCCGCCTACATGGCATTCCGCCCGCACGCGGGTGATAGTGATGCCCGGCGCAACCTGATTTCCAACATCCATTCCCGCGGCGTACAACTGGAATCGGCCGCTGCGCGCATCGTGAACCTGGCCGGGCAGATGCGGGCTGAGAGGTTAAGCGGCGCACGGCTCAAAGAAAATCTGGCTTCGCCCAAATGGCTGACGAGTGAATGAGAGTGTGAAAACAGCGGCCTAGAACGAGCTTTTTCTATTTCGGATGTTGATACAGTCCGATTACGTTTCCGCCGGGATCGCGGAATCGCGCGGTGACCTCCGGAGCGTCAGCGCCTACGGGTTGCACGATTTCACAGCCGTTCTCGACCACCCGTGTGACAGTGGCTTCAACGCTATCCACCATGATGTAAAAGAGCAGGCCGGGTTGGTCCGAAGGCGGCCGGTTGAGAACCCATGTGCCGCTGACCTCGCCCACGCCGTCGTCAAATGCGATGCTGCCATTGCCGCGAGTGCGTATGTTCCAGCCAAAGACTTTCTTGTAGAACTCGGATGAGCGCCGAATATCTGTGGCGGGCATCTCGATGTAGCAGATCTTTCCGTTGGCCATTGTTGGGGGCATAAGGCATTCCTCAGAACCGCAATTGTACAGCGGTGAAAGGGCCGGAATCGCCACGACCGCCAGAATCGAGAAGCTGGGGAAGCTGGGTTGCGCCGCCATTTGTTTTGACTCACTGCCCGTCTTCCGGCATTCTGGCAGCAATCATTCATGTTCTGGGCAGCGCTCAAACGCGATCCAAAGTTCCGCTGGTTCTGGCGGGCGTTTTCGCTGCCCGTGGCGTCCTTTATGTATGTGAATGCCAGGATGACGCTGCGCACATCGAGCGTGAGCGAATCGGGCCCGGGAGCCGGACATTCCGGCGCGGCGGTCTATGTGAACTGGCACAAGTACGTGCCTTTCCTGTGCATCCACCATGGGCAGCACCGGCGCTGGCTGCTGATGAGTTCGGCGCCCTATCTGGAGCCGATTGCGATGTGGTGCCGCTGGATGGGGCTTACCGTGATCAGAGGCGCTCCGGGAGAGCGCAGCAGGGAATCACTTGGCCGGCTTCTTGAAGCCCTGAAGGCCGGCCATTCCGTTGTGCTTGCCGCTGATGGTCCGGCCGGGCCGGGCTTTCGGGCGAAAACCGGTTGCGTTGAGCTGGCTCGTGCCGCGGGTGTGCCTGTTATTCCAGTGGCGTGCCGGTCACAAAAGGGCAAAGCCAACAAGAAGCGCTGGGACCAGATGTACCAGGTTGGCAGATTTGACCAGATTGAGGTGTGGTACGAAAATCCGGTGCTGCTGTGTCCTGAAGAAGACGATGCAGTCGCGCTGAAGAGAGTTCAAACCGCTCTGGACAGAGCTGAGGCCGCAATTATGGAACCATCGCGACTCGTGGGGTCGAGGTGATTTGTGTAGATGCGCCCCGACATCAAGGCTCCGGATTCATATGTCAATTGGATCTCAGCAGATAATCAGCAATTCCTTCCAGTGGAATTGCCACCCATGAAGGCCGGTTGTTCAATTCATAACCAAGCTCATAAATCGCTTTGTCCAGCATGTAAGCATCAAGGAACAGCTCGGTTGCTCTCCTTGTAGCGGGAAGATAAGGAGCTGCGCCGGCCGTCTCCAGGTAGCTTTTCACGAAGGCTGCGGACACCCAGCGCTGCCAATAGCGAGCCCACGAATCCAGCGATTGTCGTTTTTCACCCATGGATGTTTGCGCCAGCAACGGCGTGTATGCCGCGTAATGAAAAGATCGCAACATGCCGGCAACGTCCTGCAAAGGCGAGCGTTTGGCCCTGCGTTCGCTGAGCGAGCGGGCCGGCTCTCCTTCAAAGTCTATGAACATGAAATCATTGCGTGTAACCAAAACTTGTCCAAGATGATAGTCACCGTGGATCCGGCTCCGCATTCCGGAGAGTTCGAGTCCGGGAATGGACCGGAAATATCTGGAGATGAGACCTTCCGCATTCAACACGAACTGGGCAGAACTCTGAACACTGGAGGGCAGTGCATGCAGTTTTTGCCGAACCAAATCGAAGGTGCGGGAGAGCAGCGCGACGGCGGAATCACAAAACTGTTGTGCATCCGATAAACCAAACGGCTCCGCCGAGAAATTCAGATCGTTCCGGGTGGAGTTCAAAGCCAGATGCAACTCGGCCGTTCTCTTTCCCAACAACGCCGCCGCCTCAAAATAGGCTCCGATTAATTTTTGTGCCTGAGAAGAAGGCGCTGTCTCAGCCAGGGAAAGAATGCTGCCACCCGGAACTTCGGGAGCTCCGGTTCCATCCCGCTCGGCTCGCCCATAGTATTCCGCCAGAGAATCCAGCGTAAATTGCCACGCATCTCCCTGGTTTTCAACAAACTCCTGCAGGATCCCGAGGCTGTGCACGCGATTGTCCCGGTCTACGTATTCCAGATATCCGGCCACGGCGGGGGTATTCGGGAAGGAAGCCTCTTCCGTCAGAAACCTGCCGATTTCAAGATCCGGGCTGATCCCTTCCTCCAGTCGCCGAAACAGCTTCAACACAAGTGTTTTACCGTACACAATCGAGCTATTGCTTTGCTCGGCTTTCATCAGGGATGGCTGCAGTGTTTGCTGAGAAGCCTGCCAAAGCGACGGCAGCGCCGCGGTCGGCACAGCACGCACAGTTCCATGTTCTGCTGGAAATGATCTGCCACTCGCAATGGCGTCCAGCAAGAAGGCCAGGAATGACTGGTTGGAGAGAGCGTCCAGCAGCACGATGGGCTGGTGTTCACCGCCAGGTTCCACCGTTATCGCAGGCGCTCCAGGCTGTGCCGTCTCATCGGCTGCTTCAATCAGCGGCACGCTGTAGGTCTCGCTCAAACCCTGAGCGTACTCAACGCGGAAAAAGGCGAGAAAAACATCGAACGTTGACAGATCGATGGGAACGACGTCGCTGACCTTCACTGCTCGAATCTGCCTTGCCTTGCCGCCGAACCAGCGGCGGTGAACAAGAAATTCCTTGGCAGCCTTCTCGATGCTTCCGCCTGGATCAGAGAGCAACTGGGAATGCAGATCGGGCCTCTTCATGGGCGGTTAAATCCTCCAGCTTCCCAGAAATCCAATCCATTCTGATTACCCAAACTGTGGCCCCTGTCATAACGCCGAAAGTTCATCTTCCTTCGCCTCTTTACGCGCTCCTTCAGAGAATCTCCTTTCCAGCGCCCGCCTGGCCAGTTCCTGTCCCCCCAGCCCGAAAGCGATGGCAAGGCCCAACATCACCGCTCCAAAAAGGATCGAAAAGGCTATCAGGATTGTGCGCTCCGCGATCCCAACTTCTTCAATGGCCATTGAAAGAGTGAGCAACAGGACAATGGTTCGGACCGAATAGGCCACTACACGGGCTGATGGCAACTGTGCGTTCACGGCCGCCAGCAGGGCCGCTCTCGACAAGAAGCTGGCGACGATCATCCCGACGAAAAATATCAGGACGGCAACAAATAGCCGGGGCAGGAACAGGAGGAACAGGGAAATATGTTCCTGCAGCCCTACGATGTCCAGTGCGCTAAGACCAGCGAGGATGAACACGAACCAGGTCACCCAGAAAACCAGGCGGCACATGAGTTCAGTGGAAGATGGCAGGGCTGCATGGGTCAACAACTGCGCCGCGCCGGCATTTTCAGAAAGGCGGTCGAACTTTACCAGGTGCAGGATCCTTCGCAAAACGATCTTTGCCAGGCTCGCAATCACCCATCCAATCAGCACGATGGTTAGCATTACCAGCAACCGGGGAAGGAACTGCGCAAAGCTTCTCGCAAATTCCTGGGCTGACCTGCTAAGTTCGCTGACGATCATGTTTCGCATCATGAACCTCCTTTTTGCCTTGCCCACATGGCGGCCAACCTTGGCTTACAGCGTTCAAACGTCTGGCAAACTGCCTCGATGTCCTGCTCCATTTTTTGTGGGGAGGCTGCGCTTGTTTGCTCCAGGAACGTATGGACTCTTCCACGGTAGAGCGGCACCAGGGCCTGGATAATATGGTCTCGGCTGATTACTGCGTGGTGATATGATCCGGCGAATTCATAGATCGTTGTGGCCCAGAGTTCATCTGAAAATGGAACGGTCGCTTCCGCTGTATTGGAGCATCGCTTGAGCTCCTCCAGTGTTGAAGGCGTCAGGATGGTAGCAAGGACCGGCTCCAGATCCGCGACTCCGGAACGGAACATCTCATACAAGCGTTTGCGGTTGACCCGCACCGGCTCGAATGTTGCTTCATACTCGGCCCCCTGAGTCGGCACTGGCTGGGATTCGGAACCGTTGTTGCTCCACACGGCATAGTATTCGTCGAGCGACCAGAACAGCGCGCTTAGTATCCGCCGCATGGCGAGGACCAGGTCGGCAGACCGGTTTTCTGCCCTGTCCCTGGTTCCAAGAAAACTCTGCTGCAAGCGATAACCACCTGCAATGGCGGCGGCAGTAAAGCAGAATTCAGCTCCTGATTCTCCAAGCTCCTGTCGCCAGGCTTCCTGATCCATGAGGTAAGAGCCGAATTTCCCGGAGAAGGCAAACTCGGCTGGATTGGGCTCGCGGACTCGTTTGCCAAACAAAGCCCGGGTTACCGGATAAAGCAAATTTGTAATCAAAATTCCATCAAAGGCATGCCTGCGGTATGTAGGAGTTACCAGATCGAACTGGTCCTGATAGATGGGCCGCACGAGCCGATCAACCCACTCCGGGGTGATGCGTGTCGCCTCCGGGGTGATCACGGCGCATGCTCGCGCCCGCAGCAGGTCCGCCGCCGCCAGGATGGTCTCCAGTGCGTTTCCTTTCCTGTCAGTTCGTGAGAGCGTTGTGCTGATGCAGTGCATTGTCCGCAGCGATTGCGGCACCCCGGATTCTCCGGTATCGCTGATTGCGGCCGCCGTCACCAGCTCGGGCGTCCCGTCCTTCGACCCTGCGTCTGCGTTCAGGATGGCGGTCCGTGCGCGGGGAAAATACTTCAAAAGCCCGGCACGGATCATCCGGGCAGTCTCGCCCGCTGTTTTGGCGTGGTTGTGCGTGGGCAGACCCACAAGGATGTCTACTTCGCCAACACTGATCAATTGGCGGAGAAGATCATCAGACAGAATGCTCTGTTCGGACAAGCCGCCTTCCCTCCGTCAGGCTCAATCGCGCCGCACTCAGCAGCCCGTGTTGCCAGGCTCTTATCAAAGCCTGCGCAAGCGGAACCAGAAAAATTGATAAGGGGCCAGGGTAAGCAAATAGGGAAGCTCCCCGATGCGCGGAAACAGATTCTTACCGAACATCTCGATCAAAATGCTGCCCTTGTAGCGGGCCAGATCCAGTTCCACTGCCTGTGCGGAACCGGACAGGTTATTCGCCACCAGCACCGTCTCCCGGCCAAGCTGCCTCACGTAAGCGAGCACCCGATGGTTATTCGGATATAGAAACTCGATCGTCCCGCGCCCGAAGACTGGAGTTGACTTGCGCACCTCGATGAGGCGGCGCATCCAGGAGAGTAAGGAATGGGGGGAGCGTTTTTGCGCCTCAACATTGACCGCCTGATAGCCGTATAAAGGGTTCAGCACAATCGCGGAATACAGTGACTCCGGGTCAGCGGATGAAAAGCCGGCGTTCCAGCCCCCGCTCCACTGCATCGGAGTGCGTACACCATTGCGGTCGCCCAGACGGACGTTATCGCCCATCCCGATCTCGTCTCCATAATAGACGATCGGCGTACCTGGAAGCGACATCAGCAAACCATTCATGAGCTCGATTTTTCGCCGGTCATTATCCAGCAGGGGAGCAAGGCGCCGCCGGATACCGACATTGAGCCGCATCGAGGGGTCACGCGCGTATTCGTCGTACATGTAATCGCGCTCCATATCGGTGACCATTTCCAGGGTCAATTCATCATGATTGCGTAAGAAGAGGCACCACTGGCAGGCGCTGGGGATTTGCGGCGTCTGCTTCAGAATCTCCGTGATCGGCTTTCGGTCCTCGAGTTTCAAAGCCATGAACATCCTGGGCATCAGGGGGAAGTGAAAGGCCATATGAAACTCATCGCTGTTGCCAAAATACGGCCCCAGGTCTGCCGGCCATTGATTGGCTTCCGCCAGCAACATCCTGCCGGGAAATTGCTGGTCCAGCTTGGCTCTTAGCTCTTTGATGATCTGGTGCGTTTCCGGCAGGTTTTCACAGGAAGTTTCTTCACGTTCCACCAGGTACGGTACCGCGTCCAGGCGGAAGCCGTCCACGCCCATATCCAGCCAGAATTTCATCACATTCCAGACCTCCTCGCGGACGGCTGGATTGTCAAAGTTCAGGTCGGGCTGGTGGCTGAAGAAGCGATGCCAATAGTAAGACTTTGAAACCGGGTCCCACGCCCAGTTCGAAAGCTCGGTGTCAACAAAGATGATTCTGACTCCCTGATAGCGCGTATCGGTATCGCTCCAGACATACCAGTCCCGGGATGGGTTATCCACCGACTTGCGCGATTCCTGAAACCACGGGTGCTGGTCAGACGTGTGGTTCAGCACCATCTCAATAATCACCCGGATGCCGTACTGGTGCGCGGCGGTCAGAAAGGCCTTGAAATCCTCCAGCGTCCCATAATTCGGGTGAACGGAGTAGTAATCAGAAATATCGTAGCCGTCGTCGCGCAGAGGCGATGGGAAGAAAGGCATCAGCCACAAGGCATTCACGCCAAGCTGCTGAAGATAGTCCAATCTTTGCGCGAGGCCGCGAAAGTCGCCGATCCCGTCGCCGTTGCTGTCCTGGAATGCGCGGACATGCACCTGATAGATCACCGCGTCTTTGTACCAGTGAGCATCCGTTGCCGGTGACACAGTTCTGTTGCCTCCTCTCTTCGGCGGATCTTCAGCTCGTCATCAAAGAAAATAATCGAAATCACGCTCGGTGCGCACGCGCCGCCTTACGCGAAAGATGTGCGCCGGTAAAGTCTGCGGATCCAGCTTCACGAAGTTGTGCGCGCCATGCCAGAGATACCGGGAATTATCCAGTAGATCGTGCATCTGGTACGGTTGCGCCGGATCGAGTCCCAGAGCCTCCAGAGTCAAGTCTACCCATCCCGACTGGGCGTAGTAGGGATCCAGATTGACGACAACTACGATCACGTTGGAGAAATCCGAGGTGGTCTTGCTGTATACAAGCAGTTGGTCATTGTCACTGGCGTGGAACTGCAGGCTCCAGTCCGATTGAAGTGCGACGTTCTCTTTTCGAATCTCGTTGACACTGGCGATCAGACTCTTCAGGCTGCGGACGTCGCCGGTGTCCCACTGCCGGATCTGGTACTTTTCTGAGTCCAGGTACTCTTCGCTGCCCGGCCGCAACGCGCGGTTCTCGCAGAGCTCAAAAGCAGGACCATAAATTCCGTAGCTGGCGCCCAGCGTGGCCGCCAGCAACAACCGGATCATGAAGGCCGGGCGTCCTCCAAATTGCAGGAACTCAGTCAGGATGTCGGGCGTGTTGGGCCACAGGTTTGGCCGGAAGTACTCACGCACAGGAGTCTTGGTGAGCTCAGTGAAATACTCTATCAATTCATATCTCGTGTTCCGCCAGGAAAAATACGTATAGGACTGCGTGAAGCCAAGCTTCGCCAGACGATACATCACCTTGGGTCGGGTGAAAGCTTCCGCCAGGAATAAGACCTCAGGATGCTGGTTCTTGATTTCACTGATGAGCCACTCCCAGAATTGGTAGGGCTTGGTGTGAGGATTGTCCACCCGAAAAATCCGAACCCCCTGCTCAATCCAGTACAGAACCACCCTTTTCAGCTCCTCGAACAACTCACTGGCATTTTCGGTTTCAAAATCGATAGGGTAAATGTCCTGATACTTCTTGGGCGGGTTTTCTGCATACTGCACGCTTCCGTCAGGCCGTACACGAAACCACTCTTTGTGCTCCTTCACGTAGGGGTGGTCCGGAGTGCACTGAAATGCCAAATCCAGGGCCATCTCCAGGCCGAGTGCCTCTGCCTTGGAGCGCAGGCTCTTGAAGTCGGAGACGGTTCCGAGTTGCGGATGAATGGCATCGTGGCCGCCTTCGTGTGATCCAATCGCCCATGGGCTGCCAACATCATCTTTGTCAGGTTGTTCAGAGTTGTTCTTCCCCTTGCGGTTGGTTAAGCCGATAGGGTGGATTGGCGGAAGGTACAGGACATCAAATCCCATTTCAGCGATGTACGGCAGTTTGCTTTCGCAATCACGAAACGTGCCATGCGCCCCGCTGTCAGCGCCGCACGAACGCGGGAAGATCTCATACCAGGCGCTAAAGCGCGCTTTTGGGCGATCAACCACAACCGCCAGTTCTCTGGGATAGCTGCTGGCCCTGCTCCGGTCGGCATGACTCTGCATTAAGTCCATCAAGTCTGTATTTTCCGCGGCCTCCACGGCCAGACGACGGTCCTTCTCACCGGAGATGGCGAGTTCCTCCGCCCAGCTCAGCAACCGCTTTGCGTCAGGTCCCGAGGCTCGTTCGGCGGCTTCCCTGATCAGGTTTCGTCCCACCAGAATATCGAGCGCAATATCCTGGCCGGCATCAAACTTCTTTCGCAAATCGCGACGCCATGAGGCGAATCGGTCTGTCCATGCGCTCACGGTGTACAGATAGCGTCCTTGCTCGCTGACAGAGAAAGCGGCTGTCCAACGATCATTCACCAGGGGATCCATTCTGATCTCTTGCCACTCTCCCTGGGACGGCGCGCGATACTGAAGCAGGGCGAAGAGAACATCATGACCGTCGGCGTGGATGTCCGCGGTCACTTCCACTTGCTCGCCGACTACGCGCTTGATCGGGAAATGACCACAGTCGACCTCCGGGTGCACCTTCTCAATGACGACCCGAGTGAGTCGAAGCGGCGTGCGGGTTTCTTTCGTTTTGCTCACCATACGTTCTAAAAAAGCCCTGCCAATTCACTGCTCATTCTGCGGCTTAAAAACCGTTCGCTAAATACGGCACGTCAGGTTGAGCCAACAACGCTGCGCCTCCTTGGAACCGGCGTGGCGGTTGCAACCGCACAATTATTTGCCACCTTCCACCATAAAACATTTCTGTGCCGTCGCAAAGTGGGAGGTTCCTTTGGAAACAAGATCAAGGATCATTGCCCAATGTGGAAAAAGAACCAGGCAGACGGTGCAGACCGAAAGAGGCTCCTAATGACTGAAAGGAAAATTGGCTGAAAGGGTTGGTTGCGGGGGGTGGATTTGAACCACCGACCTTTGGGTTATGAGCCCAACGAGCTACCAGGCTGCTCCACCCCGCAAATCAAGAATATCAGCGGGGTTGCGGGCGGTCAAATCACCATCCGCGAATCACAGCTCCGGGTGGTGGCACTGTTCAAACCGAGCCAGCACCAATGCTGAAACGAATGCCTGGGTGAGGGGTCGCCACAAAGCCCTCCGATCAATCACAAAGCCCTCCGATCAATACAGTTGCGGCGTCATTACTGTGATGGTTGTTGGGCTATCTTTCTACATGAACCGCGATGGTAACCAGGCTTTGCTTATTTGCGACGCTGGTGGCCACCACGTGGTAATCGCCGGGTGTTTCACCGGCGTGATAGCGGGCCTTGTAAATGGTTTCCGCGCCGCGAAGGGTAACGCCGGCGGGCTCAACTGTTCCGCCGTAATTTTCCTGGATTTTCCATGACATTCCTGAGCCGCCATCACCCTGTGCGGCAACTCCAAGTTGAATCGTGGCGCCGGGCTCTACAGTGACCATGGATGTTTCCGGCGTAAGGATAATGACCTGGCCGGGCTTTGTGCTGGATGGCCGGAGCCACAGCGCAACTCCGCAGAGAACGATCAGCAATACCAATACGAGTATCACGAGCGGACCGCTTCTGCGGCCGCCGGACGGAACCTGCCCCAGAGTTGCCGCCGGATCGCCAGAAGCAGGGGCTGGGCCCGGTTCGGAAGCAGGTTTCATTGCTGCTGCTGTCCCTGTGACCGCAGCCTGTGAGGTTGTGGTTGCGGAGGCCACTGTGGGCTCCGGCTGAGCACTGGTGTCACCAGTCGCCGCTACGGAACTCGTCATCTGGGAAGAATCCGGGGTGGAGGATTCGGGAACCGCGGCCTCAGCACTTGCGGGTTTTTCCGGCAGGCGCGCACCACAGTTCGTGCAAAAGACCGCACCCGGTTCCGCGGCAGCGTTGCATTTCGGGCAGTTGATTGCGTGGTCAGAGTCCATGATGAGCGCCATTCTGTAGAAGCCGGGAGCGCTTGTCAATCACCACGGGCGGAGTTCCCATCCGTGTGGGCAACCGGGCGCTACTACTTTTGCACGTACAGCCCAGGAAACTGCTTCTTGAGGTGTGCGACTTTGGGCGCGTCGTTGAAGAATATATAAGGATCGTCGGGATGACGCGCTGCATAGTCCTGATGATACGCTTCAGCCGGATAAAAGCCCTTGAGAGGAACAACTTGCGTTGCGATGGGCCTTGAGAAGGTATGCGCTTTCGTCAGTTGCGCAATGTACGCTTCGGCGATTTTCTTCTGCTCCGCATTGGCGTAGGAGATCATTGAGCGATATTGCGTCCCTTCATCCGGTCCCTGGCGGTTTACCTCGGTGGGATTGTGGGCCACAGAAAAGAAAATGTTCAGCAACTCGCCGTATGTGATTTTTGAAGGATCATAGACCACGCGCACAGATTCGGCGTGGCCGGTGTTGCCTTCGCTCACCATCTCGTAATGCGCTGTAGACGCCGCTCCGCCGGTGTATCCAGAGGTTGCGGAGATTACCCCTTTGACGTGCTCGAAGACAGCCTGGATGCCCCAGAAGCATCCGCCGGACAAAACGGCCGTCTCTTGTCCGGAGGCTTTTGCCTGCGGCTCATCGACGGTTGGGGCAGGGAAGGGCGAGGCGTTCCCGGCCTGAGCCTGCCTGCAGGCAATTGCAGACGTTAACCCAAGCACCGCAGTAAACATCACCAAGCGCCGCAGGTTTTTCGAGATCATAGCTTGCTCCCCAAAATGCAATTTGTTCTACTTCTTTACAAACTTCAGCGAGGCTGAGTTCATGCAATAGCGCAGACCTGTGGGACGCGGGCCGTCGGGAAAGACGTGACCCAGGTGCGCATCACAGCGAGGACAGGAAACGGCAACCCTCTTCATCCCGTAGCTGCTGTCTTCAATGAACTTCACGTTCTCTTCCGCGATGGGCGCCCAGAAGCTGGGCCACCCTGTGCCGGATTCGAATTTGGTGTCGGAATCAAACAGAGCCGTGCCACAGCAGGCGCAGCGGAAGATCCCTTTGTCATGAAGGTTCCAGTACTCGCCGGTAAAGGCGCGCTCCGTGCCTTCATGGCGGGTGACCTCATAGGCCTGGGGCGAAAGCTGCTGCTTCCACTCTTCCTCGCTTTTCACGACCCTGGGTACAGTGGCACTCTTCTGGCGCTCACCGGAATCGGAGAACTCCACAATATTTACGCTCTCTCCAGTCTGGCTGCTCGTCTGTGTGTCCGGACTCTCAGTATTCTTCATATGTTAAAGAGTATAGCCCTCGTAATATGTACGCAGGACCCGGCAAGTTGGATTGTTTATCGTCGAACGAGGAATGTTTTCTTGCGGCGCGGGGCCATCACTGTGGCCGTTCAGCCGGTTGCCGGTTTTTAGCGGCGCTGTTTTGCCGAATGGTGAAGCTGACTTCCGGGTAATTGGCTGCCACCTTCAGATTGCCACCGCGTGCCAGCGCGGCGGGAGCTTTCAATTCCGCAAGGCGGTGTCCGGTGGTCTTGTCTTCCAGGAAGAAAATGAGGACCGCATTCTTCGCAAACGACTGCCACAGGGGATCCAACGTGAAGTCGGGCAGGTCCATTTGAAACGAGCCATCTGCTTGCACCGGCGCTTTGGTGAGAGCCAGCGGAGAGATCGAGGCGCCACGGACGCCGAAGAATTTGCTCGCCCAGTTGACCACGTACATTGCTTCCACCTGTAACTGCTCCTGGCCGGATGGCGGCGGCACAGTTCCCTGCAACCGTGTCGTAGGCAGCTTGGCGCACTGGAAATCGCCCTGGCGAGTGCTGGCTGCAAGATCATCGACAGTAAAGGTGACAAATTGGCAACCGGGCGAGTAGGCAAGCACCTTCAATGCCTTCGGTGTTCGTTCCGCTCTGTTGGCGCTGATCTGGACCTTGTCATCGGCCGCCTTCGCCAAAGTGGATGACCAGCGAACGCCGGCCGCGTCGCTGATGAAATACCGCAGTTGCACATCCTTGGCGGATGTTGGCGGCGCGACCGAGATGGTGAATAACGGTTCGTCTGTATGCTTTTGCGTCGCAGCCGGGCCCGGAAGCACGAAACAAGGAAGCAGCAGAAGAGCAGTAAGAACTGATCGCATACCCGTCAACCCTCTGCGGGCATTATCGCGTAAAACAGCGGTTGCAGCGGAAGAAAGCAACCTTAGGCCTCCTGATGCTAACGTAATGCAGATGATCACGTCTCAAGGATCATCCATTTGGGAGGTCGCGTGCACAACTTCTTCCAGGACATCCGTTTCGCCCTGCGAAGCATGCGGAAGTCACCGGGCTTTGCCATTGTCGCCGTGATCACACTCGCGCTTGGCATCGGCGCCAATACAGCCATCTTCACGGTTGTCAACGCAGTGTTCTTCCATCCCATTCCGGTGCGCGATCCGGAACGCCTGCTGGAGATCTTTACGATAGACCAGCGCAAAGACCTGCTGGCGAACACCGCGCTTTTCCCCAGTTCCTACCCGAATGGAGAGGACATCCAGCGGCGATTGCAGTCTTTTTCCGGCGTAACCATTGACAGTTTTCTGTTTGCCCCTGTCAGCATCAGCATCCATGGTGTGCCGGACCAGTACTTTGCCGAAATGGTTTCCGGCAACTACTTTGACGTGCTGGGCGTGCGCGCAGCCATGGGGCGCACCTTTCGTGCGGAAGAGGACGCCGAACCCGGCGCCGGACCGGTGATCGTCCTGAGCCACAACTTCTGGGAGCGTAAGTTCGCTGCCGATCCCAATATCATTGGTCGGAACGTAATGCTCAACGGGCAGGGCTTCACCGTGATCGGCGTGGCGCCACGCGGTTTTCAGGGCGCTTCCGCAATCGGCGGCCCGGACATGTGGGTTCCAATGTCAATGCACGATCAGATTTTGTCCGGGCTGGTGAAGACTTTCTTCAACGAGCGCCGCTTCCTGGGATTCCGCGTGATAGGCCGGCTGAAGGATGGAGTTCGCCCTGAGCAGGCGAACGCGGAACTGCGCAATATCGCGAAGGACCTGGAGCGTGATTTTCCTCTGGCCAACAAGGGCCGCAGTTTTACCACGCTCCCGCTGCTTGAATCCGTACTGAACCCCAATCAGCGAGGGCTGTTCGAGCGTGCGGGCGCAGTGATGATGGCGATTGTGGGAATCGTGCTGCTGGTGGCGTGCTTCAACGTCGCCAACCTGTTGCTGGCGCGGGCCGCGGGCAGAAAGCGTGAGATGTCTATCCGCGTGGCCGTGGGAGCGTCGCGCGGCCGCATTGTTACCCAGTTGCTGACGGAGGCCATGGTGCTGGCAACGGCCGGCGGCGCACTCGGCCTGGGGCTGGCTATTCTTGGCCGCAACCTGCTGTGGAAATTTCGTCCGCCGGGCGTCGGGGCCACCGATCTCGATCTTTCCCTCGACAGCCACGTTCTTTTGTTCACGATGCTGATGGCCCTGGGCACGGGAATTGTTTTTGGCCTGGCGCCGGCTCTGCAGTCTTCACGGCCCGATCTCAATGCTGAGCTGAAAGAGCGCTCCGGGGGAGAGCTTTACACCGGACGGCGCTTCCGCTTGCGCGATGTGCTCGTGACGGTTCAGGTAGCCATTTGTCTGGTGGCGCTCATCGGGGCGGGACTGTTCCTGATCAGCCTGCGGAATGCGCAAACGATGGACCCCGGCTTCAGCACGAAAAACCTGGCCATGCTCAGCTTCGACCTGGGTTCGTTGAACTATGACGCGGCGCGCAGCAAAGAGTTTCAGCGCCACGCCCTGGAGAGCATCCAGTCGCTGCCCGGAGTGAAAGCGGCCACGCTGGCCAATATCGTTCCGCTATTTAATGGCGGGTTCGGCCGCACTCTCTTTCGCGAAGGCGAGGATGCCTCCAACGGACAGAACGGGAAAGTCACGCAGATGGGGGCGGTGTCATGGGATTACCTGCAGACCATGGGAATCCCGCTGCTGCGCGGTCGCGGATTTGACAGCTCAGTGCGCGAAGACAGCCCCAGGGTCGCCATTATCAATGAGACGGCGGCCCAGCGCATCTGGCCCAATCAGGATGCCATCGGCAAGCGGTTCAGGTTCTTCAAGGATACGGAATGGACAGAGGTGATCGGCATTGCCCGCGATTCCAAGTACAACACTCTGGGCGAAAATCCGCAGCCGTATATGTACGTGCCGCTCATCCAGAACCCCAGCCCGGCTGTGACGCTGTTCTTTCGCACGGCTGGCGATCCCCGGGGCACGCTGAACGCCGCGCGGGCTCAGGTACAGCAGCTCGACAGAAACCTGCCGGTAAGGAATGTGTGGCCGATTGGCGAGGTGATCTCGCAGGCGCTCTGGGCGGCACGATTTGAGGCAGGCTTGCTTACGCTGTTTGCGATGATCGCAATGCTGCTCTGTGCCGTCGGCATCTACGGTGTGGCCGGCTACTCGGTGGGCCAGCGCATTCGCGAATTCGGGATTCGCATGGCCCTGGGCGCGCAGCCGGGCGATGTGATCCTGATGGTGTTGCGCCAGAGCGCGGCTGCCCTCGCGGCCGGCGTGCTGGCCGGCCTGGTGGCCGCATTTGTTCTGGCGCGCTTCATTGTGAATCTGCTCTACGGCGTGGGCGCAGGCGAACCGGTGGCCTTCATTGCTACTGCGCTGCTTCTGATCGCGATCGGACTGCTTGCCAGTTATGTTCCGGCCCGAAGGGCCGCCAGGGTG
>JBLMYN010000099.1:0-4065 GCA_050258305.1 Actinomycetota bacterium | reverse complement strand
GGGCATGAGGTGCATCGGGTGGACTGAGGAAATCGCCGGAATCGCCGTGATCGCAACGTGATCGCCGAGATCGGGAAAGCTAAATTTCTTCGTCTGTCATCGCATGGCTTCTACTCGGAATTTCGACGTGAGATTCGACGGTTCTTGAGGAGCGCTCGACCTAAAGCAGGTTAATTATCTCTTCCCCCCACCATCCAGTCTGAACTTGAATTGCGCCTGGGTCACGGCGGGAGCGGCGCCGTTCGGGAGAGGCGGGTACTGCCACTGTCGGGCTGCGGCCTCTGCTGCCTGCGCCAGGATAGGATTGCCGCGCAGAAGGCGCACCTTCCGGACTCTTCCTTTGGCATCAATGTTCAGCTCCAGCGTCACATCCCCTTCCAGGTGCCAGAGCTTCGCGTTCTCCGGATAGGAGGGCTGCACCACCCTGGTGGGCTTCAGTTTGGTGGAAGAATCATTGACCATTGAGCTGGAGGCAAGCCGTGGCACTGAAGCAGGCAGGCTGGTCAGGGGCGCGACAGAGGCGGCATTTGCGGCCCCGGCAAGAGTTGCAATGCCGGCCGGCGCAGGCACATCTCCCGTGGATGAGGGCTGGCCACTGAAGTTCGATTGGGTGAGTGTTGATTTGGCGATGGCTGATGTGGTGATGCGGGACTTAAAGATATCCTCGACGGTCCTGACTTCTGACGGAGTGGAATCGTGTTTCGCAGCTTCCGCCGGTCTGGGATCTGCTGCTCTCTGGGTGACTTTTGGCGCAGTGGTTCCAGTGTCCGGCGGCGCGACAGCCACCGGCCTGAGGCTGGCAACGTTATTCGCCACAAGCTGCGGGTCTGTTCCCGGCGCGGCAGCCTGGGCAACGTGCGAACCAGTTCCCGGCGCGGCAGCCTGGGCAACGTGCGAATCGACTGCCGGCGTGGCGGATCTTGCGCGCAGCTCATGGCGGCCAAGCCACAGCAACGCGCCAAGAGATAACAGTACGGCAAACACAATGAGAGAGCGCTTTGCCGGAGCGCTGGACGAAGATGAAGACGAAGCTGCTTTGCGACCTTCACGGCCGCCTTTGACCAGGCCCAATCTCTGTTTCCAGGAAACAGGAGCGGTCTTGCCCGGCGGCTCTGCATAAAGGCGTTGCTTGATGCTTTCACCGAGCGGATCGGAGACGACCGGACGACTGGCCTTCTGTGCCGGCATTTTTTCCGGCAGGCTCGCCTCCGGCTTGAAGACGTCGCCCATGATGGTCTGATCTTTTGCCAGCGCCTCAGCGAACCGGGTGAGCAGATCGGGTCCGGTCGATTCCGGTTGGGGCTTGCCGGGCGCGGCAGGCGCGCTGTCTGCCAATTCACACGGCGCTTCTTCCGCTGCACCAGCGGCGTCTTCAGCCGCAGAAGGCCTTGAGCTGACGAGGTGCGGTTTTCCCGCCGCGTCTGCGGGTTTGAGCAGGTGCAACATGCGGGCGGTTTCCGCGAGATCAAGATCGCGAGCAGCCTGCTTCACCAGCTCAGCGGCCACCCGGCGCTCACCATTCACATGGGCGAGTGACAGCGCGCGATAGCAGATGGAATTGACCCGCCTGGGGACGCCTGCGCTCTCCTCGGCCACCTGCGCCAGGGCTTCCGGAGTGAAGAGGTCTTTACTCTCGAGGCAGCCTGCACGTTCCAGGCGGAGCGCGACATATTGGCTTACCTCATCGGCGGTCAGAGGCTCAAGGCGGCACACTGTGGTGATGCGTTGCGCGAGCTGCGAGAGTTCAGGAGAGAGCAGCGTCTCGCCCAACCGGGGGGAGCCGGCCAGGATCACATGCAGCAGCCTGGCGGGACCGGTTTCAAAACCGGAAAGCAGCCGGACAGCTTCAAGCGCGGGTGACTGCAGGTTTTGCGCCTCGTCAATGATGATGAGCACCCTGCGTCCGGCTTGCGCTTCCGTGATGACGAGTTCATTGAGGCTCTGGTGGAAGGAGACTTCATCACGCTTGTGCCACGGCAACTGGAGCTCAGAAGCGATATAGCGGAGCAGCTCTTGCGGCCTGCATTGCGTCTGGAAGACGAAGGCCGTGCGCGCCTGGTCCTGATATTCCCGCATGAGCTGGAACAGCAACGTGGTTTTTCCGGTGCCGGGATCGCCCATGAGGACCGTGAACCCGAGATTCGATTCGATGGAGTCAATCATGGACTGCAAAGACTGGCGATGGATGGCGGAGAAGAAGAGAAACCCCGGATTGGGTGTAACGCCGAAGGGTGACTCGCGAAATCCAAAATGGGCAAGGAAGGATTCTCTCTGGTTTTTTGCGCGGAGATGGTCCGACTCAACCGAAAAGACCTGCGGCTCAAAGCCCGGAGCTGGGTTCATAGGAGCACACCTCGAGTTGGCCGTTTTGGTTGCAATCCCGTGCCCAGTCTGAGGAGATGGCCTGAAATGAGCGTTCAGCAAGGTTTCATGCCGCTTAACGGGAGCCCTGGCTGCCGGAATTGCCGCAGGAATCATCTGTTCCAGTGCAAGTTCTTGCACCTTGTATTCAAGACTATGCCTTTACGCAACCGGTGCAGATTCGAGTGCCGTGAAGGCCCCCAGGCAGCGATTTTCGCAAACCTGCTCGGCCACGATCCGTGTACGATTTTTATTGCCAAGGCGAAGAAATGGTGGTATGCTGATTTGATTTGAGGTGGCCTGTTCAGAGCAATGGGTCAGCGGTAGCCGAGATCTTTGACAAAACAGCAGACAGCACCCAGTCCCTGATCACCGTAGTAACCAGTTAGTAAGTATTTTGGGCTGATCCTGATCGACAGCAACGACGCGTCAGCCGGGATTCACTCCGGGATGACTTGAGCTAAGTCCTTTAGATTTGGGGTGACCTATGGGGGTAGGGGGGCGCTGAGAGATCGCTGAGATGGCAACGTAATCGCCGACATCGCCGTAATCGGGAGACCACCACGGTAGGCGATCACGCCAGGCAAGTGAAACGCGCTCGCGGTATCCCAAACAGCGCAACCGGCGATGCTTGTCAGGAAGCACAAAGGACCTTGATCGCGCTCAAGATTGCGAGGCAAGCGCCGCCCTTCCCCTGTCCTGACGGAGAAGAAGAGCGGCGGATTGGCTAGAATCCCGCTGGCCTCTCGTTCGCCACGTTGAAGGCGCGCTCAAGCGCCAGGCCGGCGCGCCCCAGGGTACCTTCTTCGAACAGGCGGCCGATGAGCGTTATGCCATGCGGGACGCGGCGCGGCGGTGAGAATTTCGGCATCGGATGGGCCGGATCCGGAGCCCAGTCACTGCGGGCCTGTGAGACGTGAATGAATCCGGCGCGCAGGGTGAGCGAGGGCTGGCCGGTGAAGTTGGTGATGGTGAGCATCTCATCGCGCAACGAAGGAACGAGGAGCAGATCGATCTGGTGGTGGCGGAAGAGGCGAGCCATCTCGCGGGCGACTTTGCGGCGCAGGCGGTCAGCCTGAACGAAGTCCACAGCGGAGAGAAAGCGCGACTGCCGGAAGACATTCGGCCAGGCGTCAGGAACCTGCATTTTGAGCTCATCGACCTGGCGGCTCAGCGTGAGTTGTTCAAACGACGCGGCGGCTTCCGCAAAGAGAATGAGGTCGAGCGAGTCATAGGACCAGTTCGGGAGAGAGACCTCCACCGGAACCATGCCGATCTTTTTGACCGTCTCGAGCGCCGCGCGGTCGACCTCGGTGGCCGGGCTCTGGTTCATCCAGGCCGGGAAGTAGCCCACGCGCAGGCCTTTGACTGGCGCGTTGGCATCATAGTCGAGCTTGCTGGGGACGGAATTGAGGTCGCCCGGATCGGGGCCGCTGATGGCGTGCAGCGCGAGCATGGCGTCTTCCACGTAGCGGGTCATGGGCCCAAGCTTGTCAAGCGACCAGCAGAGCGTCATGGCGCCGGTACGGGCAACGCGTCCGTAGGTGGGGCGGAGACCGGTAATGCCGCAGCGCATGCTTGGCCCAATGATGCTGCCGCCGGTTTCGCTGCCGATGGCGAAGCCCACCAGGCCGGCTGACGTCGCCGCGCCCGGGCCCGCGCTTGACCCGGATGAGCCTTCGTCCAGGTTCCAGGGATTCAGCG
>JBLMYN010000098.1:0-4658 GCA_050258305.1 Actinomycetota bacterium | reverse complement strand
GAAGTGACGCAAAAAGAGGTAACCCAAAGAAAGACAATATGTTAGCGGTCCATGGAAAATGTGCTCGGCGAATGCGCAGCAGGAAAAGCGCATAGAGCGATGCCGCCGCTACCCCGGCAATCCCTGCTTCGGCGGGGCGACTCTTCGCCAGCAGAAGCACAAAGGCTGCCGCGAGGACTGTGATCGCGCAGAACTCAAGCATCCGCAACGCAGCCAGCCGCAGCGGATGTCGAAAGAGAATCACCAGATTCTTGGTCCAGCCTTCCCACATGGCGGCAAAGGTTCTGTACATCCGCGTGCGCACGCGGCCGGCCCCGTAACGGAACCATATTCTGTGATTTGATTGTTTAAATAGCCGCGCTAACTCAACGTCTTCCAATAGCTTGTCCGCGATCGCTTTGTGCCCACCAAGGGCTTCATAAACCGCGCGCCGGACGAGAATATACTGACCATTGGCGGCTACCGTGGGATCCTGAGGATCATTGACTCGGACGGTCGGATAAGTCCGTGCGAGTTCCGCATAAACCACGGGGATCAGGACAGTGTCGTACCATGAACCGGTCTCCTGTTCAGGCGAGTAAGAGAGCAGGTCCACGCCGCGTTCTTCGGCTTCTCTTACCGCTTCAGCCAGCGATCCGGGATAGTGCCAGGTATCCGCATCAGCAAACAACAGCCAGCTGGCCGTGGCGCCTGCGGCTCCGGCCATCAAAGCATTGCTCTTGCCGCTGATGCCTGCATCAGGGTCTCCAGCGCTGATCACGCACACGCCGGGAAAGGACTCCGCTATGGCTCGTGTCCGGTCCGTAGACCCGTCATCCACCACGGTGATCCGGCGTTCAATTCCCTGCTGATGAACGAGAGATTCCAGGCAGCGGCCAATGCAGTCTTCCTCGTTTCGGGCAGGAATGATCACCTGGACAGTCACTACTGGCGGGCTGATTGGCATCAGAACCGGTTTATTATAAGGGCGTGAGTCCCATTAAGCTCTTGTTTCCCATTATGTTGACTCTGGCGCTCGGTGGATGTACGAACACTCCCGGCGCCGGCCTTGTTGGCAAGGCCGCTCCTGATTTCACCATACAGGACTCAGATCATACTGTTTCCCTGCACCAGTTCCGTGGAAAGGTTGTCCTCCTGAATTTGTGGGGAAGCTGGTGCGGACCGTGCATTGAAGAGACTCCTTCGCTGAATCGGTTGCAGGCCCGCATGGGCGATAAGGTGGTTGTTCTGGGCGTAAGCATGGACACAAACGACCTCGCCTACCATGCATTTTTGAAGCGCTACAACGTGAATTTCCTCACCGTGCGCGACGTCAATAAAGAGGCCGTAAACTTATATACGCCCACCGGACCGCCCGAAACGTATGTGGTCGATACCACGGGAATCATTCGGCGGAAATTCATCGGCCCCCAGCCCTGGGACGGCCCTGAAATGCTGGATTACCTGAACAAGCTTTAAAGCGGCATTGAGCGTGCATCACACATCGTCTGTGATTTGCAGCACACGGTACGAGGAACACACGAGTTATCATAAGCTTGTGAAAGCTTTTTATGGCTTTATACTCATCGCCCTCATAGCACTCGGTTTCAGCGGTTGTACGGATAATCCCAGGCTGCGTATGATCGGCTCCCAGGCGAAGGATTTCACGGTCAAGGATGCTGACCGAACTGTCTCCCTGCACGACTATCGCGGCAAAATTGTGCTGCTGAATTTCTGGGCATCCTGGTGTCCTCCCTGCATCGAGGAGATGCCTTCGCTTGTGCAATTGCAGAAGATAATGGGACCAAAGGTTGAGGTGGTGGCAGTCAGCATCGACGAGGACGCAGATGCTTATCACAAATTTTTGCGTGAGCACAACGTGGACCTGCTGACGGTCCGTGATCCTGACCAGAAGACTCCAACCATGTACGGAACACAGATGTGGCCGGAGACGTACGTGATCGACCGTAACGGCATCATCCGCCGCAAGTTTATTGGCGCAGTGAACTGGACCAGCCCGGATATCGTGAATTATTTGAACAAGCTCTAAACCCGCTATTTCAGCCGCCTGGGCAGGAAGCTCTTCTTAATTTTGGCGACCACTACATAATTCGGGTCCACCATCTCGCTCAGCCGGATTTCCGCAACTTTTGACAACAGCTCGTAAGCATCCATGTCGGAGAGGCCATAATCCTGGTGGATCCAGTTGACGAGCTCTGTAAAGGCGATGCGGAGCGCATCATCCAGCGGCCGGTAGGCTCCCACCGTCATGATGTACTGGTCATTCTCAAACCGCGGCCAGTTGATCTTCTGGCCCTTGATCACATGCACCTGAATCCGGCTGCGCAGCGGAACCTCAATGGCCGTTCCCGCAATCTCTCCGTCACCCATGGCGGCATGGCCGTCGCCCAGGAACAGCAAGGCCCCCGGGGTGTTGACGGGAAAATAGACCGTGTTCCCCACGCTGGCCTCCGGCGAATCCATATTGCCGCCGAAAGCTTCCGGAACCACAGAGCTGCGCGCCTCGCCACCCGCGGGCGCAACTCCGATGCAGCCGAAGAACGGATGCAGAGGAATCTTGACCGTGTACTTGGAATCGAGCGCCTGAAAGGTGGCAGTATTAGTGGCGTGATCAATTGGGTAGAACCAGATTTTTTCCGGGATGGGCGGGTTTAACATCGGAGTGTAATTTGTTGAATTAATCGCTCCGAAGCCTGGCGCCAATGCTCCAATGCCCTGGTTGCCGTCCACCTGAAGGTCCAGGATTTTTATCGCCAAAGTGTCTCCCGGCTCCGCGCCTTCGATGTAAAACGGTCCCGTTAATGGGTTATCCCCCGGAGCCATGCTGAGCGTGTCGCCCGGCTTTTTGATGGCGTTGCCGAAGCAATCGACCGTATTGGTTTCCAGGATGTTGCCGGACTTGAGCCGGGCCACCGGCTGGTATGAAGCCGAATACGTGTACTTGAGGTCCTTGGGATTGAGCTGATAATGAACGACCTTGCCCTCTTCGGACGAGCCCTGAGCAAACGCCGTTCCGAGCAGGATGAATACCGTAATGATAGATTTCATGGTTCTGGTAGCCTCGACGCAGGATTATAGAGAACCTCCACGCGCGTGGCTATGGTTTAAGCAATGTCTTCTCTCACTTCGCTGACGGCTAAGCCGGCGGTGCTGGAACGGCCGGCCCGATTTCTCTGCTGATCTTCATTCTTCGCCGATCTTCATTCCTTGCCGATCGGGCCGACCACTCCGAGCGAAACGATAACGAGCCACCGTCCAGGCAACGACTGGGCGACAGGCCGCCAAGGCCCGCTCTACGAATTTTCTGCGTCACCGGCCTTCTCCATTGGACATGCCAGACGCCTTTCTGCCCCTTACTAAGGTTTCAGATCTAAGGCAATATAGGACGGCTGCCTTAGATTCGGACCGAAAGGGCGTTGGGCATATGTAGTTTTCAATAGTACAAAAGATTAATTGTTTTAATTGAACTCCAATAATTTCGTAATGATCCTCTTATAAAACTCACTACAACGGATGAGCGCTCTCCCCGGCGCACAGAGATGAGAGTCAGGATTTGAAAGGAATCCTACTGCGATGGAACTCTGTTACTTGGTGAGTATTAGTGTCTTGAATGAAATCCTTGGGCCTCTTGCCACAAAAGAAGCCCGCTATCGCCTGGTTCCGGGCCAGGATTTCGTGACCGTTGTCCATTACGGCCCTTCCGGGCTCATCAACCAGATGGCTTTCCCGGTTGTCTATCGGATCCCCGAGGTGCCTGAAGACGAGGGCACTCTGATTCTCATGGTCGCGCCTGTGCACAACCATGAGTGGAGTGGATTCTGGACGCCGGTGCAAAAGCATCTGCCCAGCACCTCGACATATCCAATTGCCTGATCCGTGCGACGGCTGCCCGCCTTCGCGCGACGTGCGATGGCGGCGGCTTGAGCAGCTTATGGCACGCTGTCTTTGCGTTCCATTGATGCCGCTGGCCGGCGTGTGATATAAAGCTGTCTACGCCTATGCGCCTCTCCAACTAACGCGCTTCCTTGTGCCGGATCTCGTCCGGTGAACCTTCCAACAGGTTCGATGATTGCTGGTTTCGCAAACCAGCGCGGAGAGACGTAAGTGAGTTTAATCGCATCGGCAGACGCTCAGGCTTCCAAAACCAATTGGTTTGCTCTGATCAAAGAAGCGGTCTTCGGCTCGCGCCAGGATTTCACCGCAATTTCCGTCAACCGCGCCATCCTTCTGCTGGCTGTTCCCATGGTCCTGGAAATGGCCATGGAATCACTGTTCGGCATCGTGGACATTTTCTTTGTCGCGCACCTTGGGGCGGATGCAACGGCGACCGTGGGGATCACCGAAGGCATGCTGGTTCTGGTGATGGCGGTCGCGTTCGGGCTGAGCATGGGCGCCACCGCGGTGGTCGCGCGGCGCGTTGGCGAGCACGACAAGAACGGCGCCGCGGAAGCGGCGGTACAGTCCATTGCCATCGGGCTCGGATTTGCGCTGCTGATCTTTGCCGTTGCGCTTCCCCTCGCGCCCACGCTTCTGGGCTGGATGGGCGCAACCCCCGCAATCCTGCACACAGGCTCGCTGTACACGAGGATCATGTTGAGCAGTTCCGGCATTATCGTGCTGCTCTTTCTGATCAACGCAGTATTTCGCGGCGCGGGAGA
>JBLMYN010000097.1:0-4757 GCA_050258305.1 Actinomycetota bacterium | reverse complement strand
AGTCTGGAGAGAATGCCCTGCATCAGCATCGCAGGGGAAAGATTCTCGGGATCTCTCCACTCCGACTCGGTCGCAAGCTCCTTCGTCGTCGGTCGCGATGACAAGCTTCCGGGCTTGTTGGCGTCTGCCCACGTCCGAGGTGGGCTGCGGAGTCCCCGGATTTTTCTCGCCCCAGTCGCGGCAGCGACGGAATGTTGTAGCCCACCTCGTGAGAGGTGGGAAATGTGTGCAGTAACATACAAGCCCCGGGAGGGGCGGTACATGGCACATACCTTCACCAGGAACTATTTGCATGCGGGATTCAGCACCAAAGGAGCGGCAGAAGTTGATCGCAGAAGATTTTCAGCCGCGCCTCTGGAAATACGTCACGGGTATATGCCAAAACATCGATCTCATTCCGGTTGCGGTTGGCGGCATGCCAGACCACCTGCATCTGCTTTTTCATCTTCCTCCAAGCCGCAGTCTCGCCGATGCAATGCGAGCCATCAAGACCTGGCGTGAGCGAATCGAATCTCGCTGCTGTGGCCAAATACATCCATTCACAGAAGGAACATCACCGCAAGATGACCTTTGAAGAGGAATATCTGGCGCTCAGGCTCGTATTCGACTGGTTGTGTCGCCCCTGCCGGGGCTTGTATCTGAACTCCACACATTTCCCACCTCTTACGAGGTGGGCTACAACATTCCGTCGCTGCCGCGACTCCCCCCATATCAGCGCAAACCCGGCACTGCTTGGCGACCCCGCTCCGCGACCTGCGCTACCTCACAAACTAAATCACCCGCCTTACAAAATTCGTTTCTTCATTACTCGTTTCTTTTTCGTTGCATCACTACCAAAAATCAGTTACACACAAAAAGACGGGACGCGCCCGTGTTCGCGCACGGACGGTCCCTGACCACAAATCACCTTCCGTGAAAGGCGACCTATGGCTGACCCCGATTTTACCAGCGCACCAAAAGACTCCAGCAGTGCGCAAAAACCCAACGTCTACGATCTTCTCTACCGTCTCAACGCAGCTTTCGCTCGCGTCCATCGCAATATGGGAGCACTGGAAGCTGTCGGCATTTTCGATCCTCTGATGATGCAGAACCTTAACCGCCAGTCTGAGCAGCTCAGGGCCGGCGCGAATTACCACCTGCTCGGGGCCATGCGCCGCATTGAAGAGCGCGACCGCGAGCGGTTCTCTCAGCCACCCAGCGAGCACAACTCCTGACCACAACGGGGCCCGCCTGAAAGAAGCGGGCCCTTTATAACCCCAAACGAAACGTGTTTGACAGCCTGCGATGGAAGCGATCACCCAGCGTTTTTTTGCTGCTGATGGCTGTCCGGCGTCTTCACGTGTTCAGGCCGCGCGCCCATTCCTATGGCACGGGCGGGGATCCGCTGCAGCACGGGGAAGCGCTGCAGCAGCTTGAGAAACAATGGAACCTTGATGGGCCGCGCACCAGCAAGGATGGGACTGATCACGCGGTTCTGCGCCAGGATTTGCAGCCGCTGGGTAACGCGGGTGGGAAACTCGCGCCGGCGCTGCACCTGCTCAAGAAATGGCGTGAGGGCCTTTGCGTCAGGAAGAGCCTTTGCGCCAGTGATCGCCCTGGGGCCGGCGAGCGGACCGCTGTTTGCCGGCGCCGTGTGCTCAGCGTTTCCGGCAGTCATCGGATCAGCGCGTTCAGGGTTTGCGGCGCGCAACGGCGCGGCCAGGATGTTGGCTGCCGCCACCGCGTCCTGCACTGCCAGGTTGATGCCCACGCCGCCGATGGGCGACATGGCGTGGGCGGCGTCGCCGATGCACAGCAGGCCGGGTTTGTACCACTGCTTCAGGCGGTCCACTTTCACGGTGAGCAGGCTGATCTGGTCCCAGGTGTTGAGCTCGCTCACGCGGTCGCTCAGCCAGGGAATGAGTTGCGCAATCTCCTGCCGCAACTGGCCCACACCGCGCGCCTTGAACGCTTCACCCGCGCCCTTGGGGATGAGGAAGGCGCACTGCCAGTACTCGCCCCGGTTGAGCATGACCATCATGTGCCCGCGAACGACCCTCCCAAGCGACTGTCCGGGATCGTCAGGGTGACGGGAGACGCGCATCCACAGCACATCCATGGGAGCGCCTTTGTCTTCCACGGTGAGCCCGGCTTTTTCCCGGATCACGGAATGCCTGCCGTCGGCGCCAATGACCAGGCGGCTGCGCACCAGCAGTTCTCCCTGGGGAGTTCTGGCGCGCACGCCGCACACGACGCCTTCCTGCTCCAGCAGGCCGGTGGCTTCAGTTTGCATGCGGAGATGAAACTCAGGATAAGCGCGGGCGCACTCGACGAGAAAATTCAGGAAGTCCCATTGCGGCATGAAGGCGATGTACTTGGCGTGCGTCGGCAGATGGCGAAGGTCGCCGAGCCACAGCATGGACTGGCCGATCTGCACTGCCATGCGTTCCAGCTTCTGGTGCGGGCGGCGGAGAAATTCCGCCAGCAGGCCAAGTTCATACATCAGCTCGAGCGTTGAAGGATGCACGGTGTCGCCGCGGAAGTCACGCAGGAAGTCGCCATGCTTCTCCAGCACCACGGCGTCAACGCCGGCGCGCGCCAGCAGAAAGCCCAGCATCATCCCCGCCGGGCCTCCGCCCGCGATGCAGCAAGTGGTGGTGATCTCTTCTGCCATAGACGATGCGATGCTCGCCGCCCGGCCGTGGACTTATTAAAACGAATTGTCCCGCCGGCCGCCGGATGCAAAACTGTACTACACCGTTCCCGCTTGCTTCGCGCGCCGCTGATCATCACTGTGCCACACGGCTCTGCTGGGAGAACAAACCCACCAAGGAGACGCGGAGGCACGGAGACAAGCAAGAGCATCTGGCCACAGATTGACGTAGATAAACGCAAGATAGAACCTCTCTTGGCTTCGTGTCCTTCGTGGTGAACGGGCTCGCTTCCGCGGGTTGAATCTGCTGAACTCGCTGGTATCACGGTGATCTGTCCCGGCGGAGCAATGGAACAGCGGTAAGATTTTATGGCAAAGCGGCGTTTGCCTTGAGTGAAGGAGGGGACTGATGAGAGCAAAGCGCAAGATCATTGTTTATATAGCCACGAGCGCGGACGGTTACATTGCCAGGCCCGATGGTGATGTGGAATGGCTGAATCGCCGGCCAGGCAATGTGGATTATGGGATGAAGGCTTTTTATCGGACGATTGACACGATCCTGTGGGGGCGCAAGACGTATGACTGGGCGCTGGCATATCAGAAGAAGCACCGCATGAAAGGCAGCATGTTTGATAAGAACGTGGCCAATTATGTGTTCTCGCACCGCCCGCCGAAGAAAGCGGCCGAGGGCACCGAGTTTGTAACCGCGCCGGTGAAGGCATTTGCGAGGCGGCTGCGGGCGAAGCCGGGAAAGAATATCTGGATGATGGGAGGAGGAGGGCTGATTGCGTCGTTTCTCGATGCCGGCGAGCTTGATGAGTTTGACATTCACGTGATACCCACGTTCATCGGCAAGGGCATACCGCTGATTGCGCCGAAGCATCGCGACATGGAGCTTCATCTGCGCTCGGTGCGCAAGTATTCTGATGGCACGGTTCGGCTGAGGTATGAGGTGGAAAAGTAGGGCGCGGATCGGCAGGAAGAGAACCCGCCTCACAAAGAGGCGGGAGTCTGTTCCAGTATTTTCCGCATTCATGCTGCCTTGCGGGCTTTTTGAACCGACTTCAGAAATTCCAGCAGGTCGGCGTTGACTTGATCCGGATGCGTGGCGGTAAGACCGTGCGGCAAGCCGGGGTAATAAATTTCTTTTGAATTTTTGATGAGCCGGGCCGATTTCTTCGCTGAATCCTTGATGGGCACTACCTGGTCATCCTCTCCGTGCATGACCAGCGTGGGCACATCGAACTTCTTGAGGTCCTCAGTGAAGTCGGTCTCAGAAAATGCCTTGATGCTGTCATAGACGTTCTTGAGGCCGCCCTGCATGCTCCATAGCCAGAACTGGTCCAGCATTCCCTGTGAGACCTTCGCGCCCGGCCGGTTGGCGCCATAGAACATTACGGCAAAGTCTTTGTAGAACTGGGAACGGTCTTTGGCGAGACCGCGGCGCAGTTCGTCGAACACTTCAATCGGAAGCCCTTCCGGGTTGGTTGCGGACTTCACCATGACCGGCGGCACAGCGGCGATCAGAACGGCTGCGGCAACCCGCTTTGTGCCGTGCCGTCCGATGTAGCGCGCCACCTCGCCTCCGCCGGTGGAGTGTCCTACAAGAGTCACATCTTTGAGATCCAGCGCCTCAATGACAGCAGCCAGATCGTTGGCGTACCCATCCATGTCGTTTCCGTCCCAGGCCTGGCTTGAGCGGCCGTGGCCACGCCGGTCGTGGGCGACCACACGAAAGCCATTCTGGGCGAGGAAAAGGAGTTGGCTGTCCCACGCATCGGAATTCAGCGGCCATCCGTGGGAGAACGTTACCACCGGGCCTTTGCCCCAGTCTTTGTAGTAGATTGTTGTGCCATCCTTCACAGTGATTGTGCTCATCTGAATCTCTCCTGAACTTCGGTTACGCAGAAATGCTTGCGGTTGTTTTTGATTATTTGGCCGGCACCAGCACCGGAGCTCCTTTGTTCTTCACCAGGAACACGACGAACTTTGCCGGTTTGGTTTGGCTTGCGTTCCGCCCAACCACGTGGACGTCATCCGGGCCTTCGTAGAAGGTCTGGCCGGGACCCAGAGTCATCTTCTTTCCGCCCCTCACCTGCATCACGATTGAGCCTTCCAGCACATA
>JBLMYN010000096.1:0-13347 GCA_050258305.1 Actinomycetota bacterium | reverse complement strand
CCCGCCTCGCGACGATGCCCTTGCGCTTCTCTAGCCCTTCACCTCCACCAGGTTGGGCAGAGGACTTGCACCTCCAAGCTGTCGAACATGTTCGGCACACAACAATGAGGCCTCGGCTTGCGCCGAGGCCTGTTTAGATTTGGCTATGATCTTTTGTGCGGCCGGCTGCTGTTCCCCCACAACGGCCGGCCGCATTGTTTCGATGTCAAGCATCACTATAGTGCCCGGGTCCGCGAGAACTGAAAAGAGTACGTTGGTAATGTCGCAAGAATCGTGTGTGCGGCGAGGCCGACCTGAAGGAGAGGAGAGTCATACCGCGGATTGCCAGCAGATGGACGCGGATTCTGGGAACACTACGCTTATGCTCAAGAGAGCCGCAGGCTTTCACGGTCCGGCACGCCTCATCTCCCCTCCAGCGACTCAGGCCTGAAGGCTCTCGAGGTCCTTTACTGTGTCGTCTTGAACGACTTTCGAGGCGATCCTGAAACCTGCGGCAACATCTTGATGATCACATCTTGACAATCAAGACGACGACTCCTATGCTTTCTCTTGTGTGTTGCCTGGAGGCGCAGGTGGAACAGTCCACAAATACTGATGTGATTCAGGGCACTCTCGATATGCTCATTCTCAAGACGCTGAGCCTCGGCCCGATGCACGGATTCGGTATCACGCGACGAGTCGAGCAGATTTCGCAGGGGGTATTCAAGGTGAATCCCGGATCCCTGCTTACAGCCTTGCAGAGACTGGAACGGGCGGGCATGCTGGACTCGGAGTGGCGCCGGACCGAAAACTCCCGCCGCGCCAAGTTTTACATCCTCACCAGGGCGGGAAAAAAGCAGCTTGAAGTGGAAACCGCGGACTGGGCGCGCCGGACCTCAGCCATTGCCCGGCTCCTGAACGCAGAGGGTTGATTCCCATGTCATTCTGGCGGCAACTCACTCATGGGCTTCGCGTGCTCACCCATCGCACTGCAGCGGACCAGGACTTCGAAGATGAACTCCGGGACTACCTGGAACGGTCGACAGCCGATGGCATCGCAAAAGGTCTTTCCGCCGAGGAGGCGCGGCGGGCGGCATCCATAGAAACGGGAAGCGCGAGTGCGGCGCGCGATCAGGTGCGGTCAGCGGGATGGGAAGACGCATTCGCAACCTTTTTTGCCGATTTTCGTTTTGCTGTTCGCCAGTTGCGTAGCCATCCCGGATTCACTACGGTCGCCGTGCTGACCCTTGCTTTGGGGATCGGAGCGATGACCGCCATTTTCAGCGTCGTAAATCCGGTCCTGTTTGAAACGCTGCCGTATCCTGATGCGCGTCAACTGGTAATGGTCTGGGAGAAGCTGGGCGGCGGCGCCCGCATGCCCAGCTTTGGGACTTTCGCCGCAGTCGGGCTGCACAGCAGGTCTTTTGAAGCTCTAGCCGCCATGAAGCCATGGCAGCCGGCGATTACCGGCACGGGAAGACCGGAGCGGGTGGAGGGACAGCGCGTAAGCGCAGAATATTTCAAAGTTCTCAGTGTGGTTCCCGAGAGAGGGCGCGACTTCCAGGCTTCCGATGACGTCTTCCGGGGTCCAAATGTAGCCATTCTCAGCCACCGACTCTGGCTGCGGCTGTTTCACAGCGATCCCGCGATCATCGGCCGTGTGATCAGACTGGACGACGATGCCTTTACGATCATCGGAGTCATGCCGGCTGATTTTCAAAACGTCGCGGCGCCGCAAGCTCAGGTGTGGGCCCCATTGCAGTATGACCCAGCCCTCCTGCCTGATAGCCGCGACTGGGGACATCATCTGCGGGTTGTGGGCCGGCTTCGGTCCGGACTCTCGCGAGGACAGGCAGCCGGCGAAATGGAAACAATTCTCCACACAGCGGCACAGACTTACGCCAAAGGCTATGAGAACAGCGGCGGCGTGCCGAAGGGCTTTCAGGTGGACTCGCTGCAGGCCGATGTAACGGCGGATGTGCGCCCTGCGTTGCTGGCGGTACTCGGCGCGGTGTTGTTGGTCCTCTTGATTGCCTGGGTGAACGTCACGAACCTCCTGCTTGCCAGGGGCGCTCAGCGCCGCGGGGAATTCGCGGTGCGCGCCGCTCTGGGAGCTTCGAACTCACGGCTTGCGCGGCAGCTTGTCACCGAGAGCCTTGTCCTTTCCACGATTGGCGGCGCCGTGGGAATGCTTTTTGCCGAATACAGTTTTCGCGGATTGCTTGCACTCAGCCCGCCCGAACTATCGCAGATAACGCGCATCAGGATTGACGCTCCTGTTTTTCTGTTTGCCCTCATCGTTACCGCCCTGATTGGCGTTGCCATCGGGATTATTCCGGCCCTGCATGCATGCCGCAATGACCTGCAAGCGGGCATCCAGCGGAATTTCGTCCGCGCTCCCGGGGGACACCAACGCACCCGCCAGACGCTCGTGGTGGCCGAAGTTGCGCTGGCACTCACGCTTCTGGTCAGCGCCGGACTGCTTCTCAGAAGTATTCAGCGCCTCTTTTCCATTGATCCGGGTTTTCGGGCCGCCCACGTGCTCACCATGCAGGTGGAGGAAGCCGGGCATAAGTACGACTCGCCGCCGCAGAGCGTTCAATTTTATTCTGACGCTCTGCAGGCGGTTCGCGCAGTTCCGGGAGTCGAATCGGCTGGCTGCACCAGCCAGTTGCCCTTGAGCGGTGACTCCGACAGCTACGGAGTGCAGTTCGAAAAAGACCACTCGACTGAGAATTCCTCCGCTCTTCGTTATGCGATAACCCCCGGATACCTTGAGGCCATGCACATACCGCTGCGCAGTGGCCGGTTCTTCACCGATCGCGACACCACGGGCTCCCCCAGAGTGGCGATCGTCAATGAGTCTTTTGCCCGGCGGGAATTTGCCGGCCGGGACCCGCTCGGCCAGCGGATGCGCATGGGGCCGGATGAATTACGTCCCGAGCGTGGATGGGCCACGATTGTTGGTGTAGTCGGGGATGTGAAGCAGTCGTCGCTTGCGACTGCCGAAGAAGACGCCTTTTACGTGCCCACCACTCAATGGGCTTTTCCTGACAATGTGATGTCCCTCGCGGTCCGCGCCCGGGGAAACGCCGCCGACCTTACCTCGGCAGTTAAGACGGCGATATGGTCTGTAGACAAAGACCAGCCCGTCACCCGCGTTGCCACCATGGACAGACTGCTTGCCCTCTCAGAAGCGCGGCGCCGTTTTGCCCTGACGATCTTCGAGTCCTTTGCCATGGTCGGACTGTTGCTGGCAGGAATTGGAATCTACGGTGTGCTCTCCGGCAGTGTAACGGAACGCATGCGCGAAATCGGCGTGCGCTCGGCCCTGGGCGCTTCCCGGTCTGATATTCTCGCGCTCATCCTGCGTCAGGGAATGTCACTTACCGGCATCGGCGTAGTGATTGGCCTGGTTGGCGCCATGCTCGTGAGCGGCACTCTGGCCACGCTTCTGTATGGCATTTCCCGGCTCGATCCTGTCACCTACATTGGCGTCGTGGTGCTGCTCTTCGTGGTGGCTGCCGCGTCCACATGGTTGCCGGCGTGGCGAGCGGCAACAGCCGATCCATCCATTACCTTGAGATCGGAGTGAGATTGATTCCTCGTGCAACAAGATCTATCTCACGACAGGCTCGGGCTGTTTCCTTTGCCATGCAGATTCAGGGCTGACTGGGGGCCGCTGCGCGACTGCCGGCGCCTCACAATCTAAAGAGATACGCTGTCTTTTGCTCCGGCCAAAGGAGAATTCATTAAGACCTGCGGTTCTTATCTCCGGCGCCGGTTCCTGGAAGACGTGGCCCGCACTACCGCAGTTATTAACTGATGGGGTTACTCTGGTACATGCTGGGACTGCTTTTAGTTACCTGTGTGATTGCCTTGCCGTAATATACGTTTCACTGGCCAGAAGTTCTATATTGCCCATATTCGAACGCCGCTTCGAGTATCAATATGCCTCAAACTGCAGGAACTGAGCGAGGTCGCAGGAGTTCGCGTGTGCTGGTGTCTCTGGCGCTGGCCGTATCCGGACAGAAGAGTGATGGTTCGCATGTAAGCGGAGCAGCCGAGACTATTCTGGTCAACCGGCACGGAGCGCGGATCCGTTCCACCGTTCCTCTGGAACCGAAAATGGAAGTCCGCGTGGCCATGCTGGCTCCATACAAATGGCGCGTTGGGCAGGTGGTGTGGGCAGACTCGCACGAAAGCGAATATGGCATTGAACTGCATCGTCCGGAGAATTTCTGGGGAATCTATTTTCCTCCCGAAGATTGGGAACTCGGTGTGGCCCCGGTCACTGTCTATAGCGATCAGCCCAGCAGCAGTGCCACAGAACCCCGAAGCGCGCCTGAAAAGATAACTGAGTCTTCCTCCGAACCTCAGCCGCTGCACATTCCTGAAGGCGGTACGATTGCCATACTGCGCGGCATTGCCAGCAACGGCATGCCGTTTCAGGAGCGTGATCTCATACTGCCTGTAGGCGACCGTCATGCCACCATGCTGATTGGTCCCATGGTGGAACTGGGCGCCACGCTCAACGTGATCCTGAGCAAGAATTGCGTAGAGAACGCGGTGGTGACGGCCGTCTCACACAGCCGCGAGTTTGATCGCTGGCGCATCTGGATGCAATTCTCTCGCGTGCTGCTGATCTCGCGGCATACTACGTAATTCAGGCGCGCTGCGCGCGGAGATGAAAAACGACGCATCGAATTTTTGCGCGGTGCGGCACGGTCTCTTTGTATACTCTTGCTTCAATTCACTGGCGATTTCCAAGGAGCTTCCGTTGATCAAGCGCTCTTTTCCCCTGATCGTTTTTCTGTTTCTGGCCGCAATATCCGTGTTCGCCCAGCGGGCGGCCAAAACGCCGGCGCCCAAAACCATATATGTCCGGGCAGGGCGTCTGTTTGACGCTACATCGGACAAGCTGCGCGATAACGTTGTGATTGAGATTGTTGGCGACCGGATTCAGAGCGTCACCCCGGCGCAGTCAGCGGCGATCCCCAAAGGATCCACGGTGATTGATCTTTCGCATGCTACGGTCCTGCCGGGCTTGATCGACTGCCACGTGCATCTGGGCGCGCGCGCTGACCGCTATGACGAGATTTATCGCTTCAAGGACACTCCATTCTCATCGGCATTTGCTGCAGTGGTGAATGCGCGCAAGACGCTGGAAGCAGGTTTTACTTCCGTGCGCGATGTGGGATCGCTGCCCTTTCTTGCCGTGGACCTGCGCAACTCCATCAATGAAGGGCTGGTGCCCGGACCGCGCATTGTGGCCAGCGGCCCGCCGATTTCCATCACTGGTGGGCATGGCGACCTCAATAATTTTTCGCCGCAGACGCGCGTCAGCATGTTTCCTGAAGAGCGTGATTTCCAGATTGCCGATGGCGTTGACCAGGTGCGCCATGTGGTGCGCGCCCAGGTGAAATATGGCGTTGATGTGATCAAGATCCTGGCCACCGGCGGCGTGCTCTCCAAGGGTGACAGTCCCGGAGCGCCGCAGTTTACTCCCGAAGAATTGAAAGCCGCAGCGGAGGAGGCGCACATGGCAGGACGGAAGATCGCCGCCCACGCACACGGGACGCAGGGCATTAAGAACGCGATTCTGGCCGGCATCGATTCCATTGAGCATGCCAGTTTGATCGATGATGAAGGCATACGCCTGGCCAAACAGCGCGGCGTCTATCTGGTCATGGACATTTATAACGACGATTACATCCGCGGCAAGGCTGCAGAGTTCGGGTTGCCGAAAGAGAACATAGAGAAAGAAAAGATGGTAGGCGAACTGCAGCGCGAGAACTTTGAGAAGGCGGTCAAAGCCGGCGTGAAAATGGCCTTCGGCACGGACGCGGGCGTTTATCCTCACGGCGACAACGCTAAACAGTTTGCTTACATGGTGAAGTACGGAATGACGCCGGCTCAGGCCATTCGTGCTGCTACCAGCAGCGCCGCGGACCTCATCGGCCGGGCGAAAGATGTGGGCACGGTGGAAGCAGGGAAGTACGCTGACCTGATCGCGGTCTCTTCAGATCCGCTGCAGAATGTGCGTGTGTTGGAAAATGTCGGGTTCGTCATGAAGGGTGGCGTGGTTTACAAAGACACGATCACGGCAAATCCAGCGCACTAACCGGAGGCGGGGGCCGATTTATCGAGTAAGCTTTTTGAAGGAGGTTCCCGCATGCGCATACTCCCTTTGGTCATTGCCGGTATTCTGTTATTTCTTGCCCCCAGGCAACTGGCGAGCGTGAATCCAGTCCGGAAATCCGCCGCACACGAGCAACAAAATGCTGCTTCTGAAGGCCGCGAGACGGCGGCCAGAGGCCATGACATTCAGGCGTTGCGTCAGGACATCGCGCGGATGAAAGTGCTGGTTCAGCAGATGCAGAGTAATCTGGCGTTTGTCGATAACACACAATCGCCGCTGAAGCACGAGTTTGAGTTGGACATTCAGATGTGGCAAACCGTTATCGCCCAGATGGATCGCCGGCTGGAGCAGATTTCCCGTGAGCCTGCAAAGAGATAGGGGCCTTTCCACTGTTTCGGGATACAATACCACGTAAGACGCCGCACAACCCAGCATGCTGAGAGCGCTATTCTGAAGAAGGGGAACGCTCAAACCTCGATTTTCATGGCGGAATCTGGACCGGACCTGCGGCGTTGGAGCCGCCACAAGATTGATGTACGGTTGAAAGTTCTGATCGGCGGCCCGAAGGGTACCCTCGTATTTGGACGAGGCAATATTCTGAGCCAGGGCGGCATGGGCGTGTACATTCCGTGCTCTATTCCGCTCGGCACCGAGCTCCTCATTGAAGTCACCTTCCCCTACTCACCAGCCGAAGTGACTCTTAAGGCTGTGGTCCGGAATTGTGAAGGATTCCGCTACGGCCTCGAATTCAAGGACCTTTCCGATAACGTGCGGTCCCTGATTGTACAGAACTGCAACTCCGCTGCTCTTTTGGAATAAAAGCCCGTTGGAATAAAAGACCGTCTCCGCCATTGACAGAAGTTGTGGCAGAGACTATGGTTTCCGGGCTACCGTTTTACTCCCCCTGGAGGTGCTTCACCACCATGAAACGGACCCTCACTGAAAAATATTCATTCGCCTGTACTTTTGCGCTCTGCCTGACGATTTTGGCGGGTTTGCCTTCACTGGCTCGGGCTGCCACGCATCCGTTATTCAACTTACAGTCGACAATCCAGTCGCCATTTCCAAGTGACCGGTTTACGCTGCTTGATCCCGGCCAGAACACCGGAATCCGGGTGGCGCTTCCGCTGCCGGATTGCAGCGTGTTCCCGTCTGATTGTGCTGATATCACGCTTCTCAACCAGCTTGACGGCTTCAACGCCCAGCCAAGACTTTCAATCCCGTTTGACGGCGCGATTGATGTGAATACGGTGAGCAGCAAGACGGTCTTTCTGGTGCAGTTGCCGGATGCTTTCACTATCACGCGGAACGATGACGACAGGATTTTCCACGGCTTCACGCCGAACATCATCGGCATCAACCAGATTGTCTGGGACCCGGCGTCGCTGACGCTGTTTGTGGAGTCGGACCAGCACCTGACCCAGCATGCCAGCTATCTCCTGGTGGTCACAGACGGTGTGCATGATGCGGCCGGCAACCGTGTTGCGGCCAGCCGCAATTTCCGCAACCTGGATGCCGATGACAGCGCTGATGCGCAACTTCGTCGCTACCGCCATGCGCTGCGAAGCTTGATTGACAACGGGACGTTGCATCGGATTGCTCCCGGACTGGAAAAGAAGCACATTGCCGCGGCAAGCCTGTTTACAGTTGAGAGCGTAACCTCGACTCTGGAGAGTATTCGCGACCAGGTGGATGCGGCCGCATCTCCAACGGTCAGCTTCAATTTGGGGAGTAACGGGGAGAAGACCGTCTTTCCGCTCAACACGGTTACCGGACTCACGTGGAACATCCAGGCACTAACGGTAGGGCCGCTTATACCTACCAATCTCACGAACAGTTCTCTGGCGGCGCTGCAAGTGTTCCCGGGCTCGATCGCGACGTTGGCTTTCGGCAAATTCACCGCGACGCAGTGGAAGACTGCGAATGTATTCATCCCGCAGGTGCCTACGCGCAGCAGCGTCCCGCCGCAGGGAACAGAAGGCTTGTTCTTCAATTTGTTCATTCCCTCCGGACCTCGCCCGACGAACGGCTGGCCGGTGGCGATTTTCGGCCATGGATTTACGGACAGCAAGCAGGGAGCACCGTTTGCCGTGGCTTCCACGCTGGCCCACAGCGGCATAGCCAGCATAGCGATCAACGTTGTCGGGCATGGTTTCGGCCCGAACAGTACGCTCACAGTACAGCAGGGCGCCAGCTCAGTGACCTTCCCCGAGGGAGGCCGAGGCATCGACCAGGATGGCAACGGCCAGATCACCAGCGCCGAAGGCTCATCCACATCAATCTTCGGCCCACTCGCCGATATTGGTTCCAGAGATGCATTGCAGGAGACCGTTGCCGACCTGATGCAACTGGTTCGCGCCATTCAAGGCGGCATCGATGTTGACGGTGACGGTCTGCCGGACGTCGATCCCAACAGGATCTATTATGCCGGCCAGTCTTTCGGCGGGATCTATGGCAGCATGTTCCTGGGCATCGAGCCCGATGTGCGGGCCGGAGTTCCCAACGTGCCGGGAGGCCCGATCACCGATATCGTGCGGTTCGCCCCGGGGTTCCGTCCTTTGCTTGGAGCGCTTCTGCTGGTGCGGACACCACCCCTTGAAAACCTGCCGTTTGTGCCTGACCTGTTCCCGTTCAATGACAACAAGCCGCTGCGAAATGAAGCGCCGGTTATCAACAACGTGCCTGGCGCGATTGCCATTCAAACGGTGGAGGACTCCTCCATCTGGATGGGACAGGCGGGCGATCCGGTGGCCTGGGCGCCGTTCATCCGCAAGTCACCGCTTCCGGGTGAGAGCGCGAAAAGAGTCATCATCCAGTTCGCGCGTGGCGACAAGACTGTGCCCAATCCCACGGCAACAGCGCTGATCCGTTCAGGTGATCTGGCCGATCGGGCCACGTTCTTCCGCAACGATATTGCAAACCTTGTCGGCCTGGGGTTCTCGAACCCCCACACGTTCCTGACAAACCTGTCAGCAACGAATCCGGTAGCGGTTGAAGCCCAGCTTCAGATCGCAGTGTTTCTCAGCAGCGACGGCACACTCACACTGGATCCGGACAGCTTCGGTCCGACCCTGGGAGTGCCTCCGTCAGTACCGTCGTTGTTTGAAACGCCCATAGCAGGCCCATTGCCGGAGGATCTCGGCTTTACACCGAATTTCCCGCTGCCATAGAGATCGGGTTGGTTATCGGGTAAGTTCGTAATGGGTAATTTGGCGCGCAGTCACGGCCAAGTTACCCATTCGCGGCAATTGCCAAATTTCAAAATTACTCAATTACCAAATGGCGTTCGCTGGCATTCACCATTTCATCCGTTCGCGCGTGGTGGTGATGTGCGCCAGGTGATGGTTGCCATGCCAGTCATAAAGCGCGAGCATGCGATCGAGCGTCTGCACGCCGCTTTCAGGGTGATTTAACTTGCGGTTGAAGTCTTCGGCCTTCATCGCGCGCAGCAGGTTTACCCAGCGGATATGGAGGGCTTCAAGCAGATTCAACGACACCTCGATGGAAGTGACTTCCGTATCGTTGAGTCTCGCCCACGCAGCTTCGTCGTACGGCTTGATGGTGGGAACGTTTTCTGTCAGGGCCAGCTTGAACCTTACATAAGCATTCATGTGGCTGTCGGGAACATGATGCGCGACCTGCTTCAGCGTCCAGCCGCCTTCGCGATAAGGCGTCTCCAGTTGGTCCGGCTTGAGGCCGCGAAGCGCGGTGCGCATCTTTGCCGGAAGAGCCGCAAGCTGCTCAATGTGCTGATCCCGGGTTTCGGGACTCGGACTCGGATCGGGAGTAAAAGGACCAATCGGATAGCGCGGGTCGGGCATAAAGGAACCTCTTCTGTGGGTAAAGTTCCCGGCTGAGCCGGTCTCCAAACGACCTTAAAATGTGCAATCGGCAAATGGGCCAAAGTTGAATTATATGAAGAAAAGTAAGGACTTAGCTCATGTTTAGAAACAAAAAAAAACTTGACGCTGCCTGCCTTTGCGTATACCGTATAGCGTCCACGGGTAGAAATCCGAGTTGCTCCGGGTTCGGCGGTTTCGAGAAAAACTTGGATTTTTTGGCAACTTAGAACGTACTTGGCGCGTCTAATAATCGCACTAGGGTCTCTGGTAATCCCACGACAACAGCTTTTTGATATTGTCTTACCGGGTTTGTCATGTGCCGTGCAGCGGCGCAGAGTGTTCGCCAGACTTGCTCCGTCCATGACCGTGGTGATCGTAAACAATTGAATTCATTAGGACTTATCAAGATCTAATACATAGGAGAAAAGTGATGCGTTCTAACCTGATCTACGACGCACTCGATACTGTCAACAATCGCTATCTTTTGTGCCAGCTCATCTCCAAGGCGACGCGCAAGTTTCACAAGCCGAACACGCGCATCCAGGAGACGATGAATGACGTGCTGGTGCGCGTGGGCGACGCGGAGCAGTCGCAAGAGGTTATTACTGTGACCAACGGCACGCTTGCCGAACCGCAGCGTCGCGCTGCATAATAGAGCTTCCTGAAATCCCGCCAGGTCTGGCTGCCTGGCGGGTCCTCAGGGTTTCTGAGGTAAAGAGTTCTCGCCTGCTGTAACCCAGCGTTCAATCCTTCCTGAAAAATCAATCGGATAATCCCGTAGGTGACAAATGACAATTGCGGAGCTTAAAGAAAAGAACATCACTGAGCTTACCAAAATCGCGCGCGCCCTTGACCTTCCTGGCGCCAGCGGCTTGCGCAAGCAGGATCTCATCTTCAAAATCCTGCAGGCTCAGAGCGAAAAAGAAGGGCATATCTTTGCTGAAGGAGTCCTGGAAATCCTGCCGGACGGCTATGGCTTTCTGCGCTCCCCGGACTACAACTACCTGCCTGGCCCTGACGATATTTACGTTTCGCCTTCCCAGATCCGCAAGTTCGATCTCAAAACGGGTGACACCATCAGCGGACAGGTGCGGCCGCCGCACGAGGGCGAGAAGTATTTCGCCCTGGTCAAGATTGAAGCGGTCAACTTTGAATCGCCGGAAGAGGCGCGCAACAAGATCCTGTTTGACAATCTCACGCCTCTGTATCCACAGGAGCGGCTCAAACTGGAAACGGTGCGCGATAATTTCACCGCCCGCGTCATGGATCTGCTTACGCCCATCGGCAAGGGCCAGCGCGGCCTCATCGTGTCTCCGCCACGCGCCGGAAAGACCATGATCCTGCAGAACATCGCCAACTCCATTACCACCAACCATCCTGAAGTTGTGCTGATCGTTCTGCTCATCGACGAGCGTCCGGAAGAAGTCACGGACATGCAGCGCTCCGTGAAAGGCGAGGTGATCTCGTCAACGTTCGATGAGCCTGCCGCGCGCCACGTTCAGGTGGCTGAGATGGTGATCGAAAAGGCCAAGCGGCTGGTTGAACACAAGCGCGATGTCGTGATCCTGCTGGACTCCATCACCCGTCTGGCCCGCGCTTACAACACCATTGTTCCGCCTTCAGGCAAAGTTCTTTCCGGCGGCGTAGACTCCAACGCATTGCAGCGGCCGAAGCGTTTCTTCGGCGCCGCGCGCAATATTGAAGAGGGTGGCTCGCTCACCATTGCCGCCACAGCCCTCATCGAGACCGGATCGCGCATGGACGACGTGATCTTTGAAGAATTCAAGGGCACGGGCAATATGGAAGTCATCCTTGATCGCAAGCTGTCTGACAAGCGCGTATTCCCGGCCATCGACATCCAGCGCTCCGGAACGCGCAAGGAAGAGCTCATCATTCCCAAGGACGATCTCACACGCATCTGGGTGCTGCGCCGGGTGCTGAACCCGCTGTCACCGGTGGAAGCCATGGAACTGCTGATCGATAAGCTGGGCAAGACGCGCTCGAACAGCGAATTCCTGCAGAATATGAGTTCGATTTAGGACTGCAAACAATCATTGAGCAGTAGCCGCGAGAAGATCGCGGCTTTTCTTTGCAGGCCCGCCCAGCAAGGGCGCCCCACTTGCCCGATCAAAATTCATTCGTCAGAACTCCGTAGCGGCAAAGACCTTCGCCGTCCCGCCGCATGACTGAGACGGGAGTAATCTGGCTTGCTATTCCCCGCTGCCGGGTATCGGCCTTATCTTTATCGTTTTGCGAGGGTTCCTGGTCTCCTGGCACTTTGGTTCGAACACCTTAGGTCAGGGTGGGCCGGAGCCTGAAGGCGCGGAAAACTGTGGTACTCTGTAGCCAATAGCTGAAAGATCAATCCCCAATCAGTTCACGTCACCGTGGCGCAACGTCGAAAATCCGCCTTTCAGATCTCGTACGTCACCATCACCTACCGCAGTGTCTTTATGGGGACGGTGGCTGTGCTCCTGCTCGCCGCCATCGTAACGTACTTCGCCTTTCCTGAAACTTCCAACCGTTTGATCATGTCGGGGCAGGTGAGTCTGGCGAATCTGCTGGCGAAGATGGGCATTATCAGTTCGCACGTTGACGGGCAGACGATTGATCCCGGTCCTCAGCAGGCGCACTTCATCAATATCGATGGCGTGGTCCGGGTCAAGAAGGCGAGCAGCAATACCTGGGTGACCGCCGACTACAGTCTCGCGCTGGAGAAAAATGATGTCGTCCAGACTTCTGAAGAAGGTATCGCCCGGATTCGTTTTGCAGATGGAACGAATTACACGGTGAAACCAGGTTCGCTGATCGTGATCCAGGAAAACTCGGTAAACGAGTCACGGCAGACCAAGGTGGCCGTGCAGGTTACTACCGGGACCGTAGACCTGGCGACAGCCGCGCCCATGCCAAGGGGCTCCAAATCACAGGTAATTGTGGCTGGCGCCACAGCCACCTTTGCTCCAGAGAGCGCGGGCGAAGTTCAGAATGATCCGCGGGATGACCAGCACTCGATCCTGGTGAAAAAAGGCCAGGCCGATGTGGCGCGCGGCAGCCAGGATGTAAAGTTGGTGCAAAACGAAAAGGTGGCGTTCAAGAACGAGTCGGCCGCCATGATAAAAACAAAGGAGATTGGGCCGCCGGTGCTGATGGACCCCAAGTCCGGGGATAATGTCCCCCTGGACCCAAAGTCGAAAGGCATAACGCTCTCTTGGGCTCCCGTGGACGGGGTACACACGTTCCATATCAAGGTTTCCAAGAACCAGTTTTTCACCGGGCCTCTCATCGTGGACCAGGACTGGACGCATCTGGAACTGGTCCTGTCGAACCTGACTCCTGGCGCCTACTGGTGGGAAGTGCAGTCTGTTGGCGATAATGGCAAGCCCT
>JBLMYN010000095.1:0-6774 GCA_050258305.1 Actinomycetota bacterium | reverse complement strand
ATGAAGATAATGCAGGGGGCGTTTTTCTTGCCCTGCTCGAACAGATCACGCACGCGGCTCGCGCCTACGCCGACGAACATCTCGACAAAATCGGAACCGGAGATACTGAAGAAGGGAACATTGGCTTCACCGGCCACCGCCCGGGCCAGCAGTGTTTTGCCGGTTCCCGGATGCCCCACCAGCAGAACGCCCTTGGGAATGCGGCCGCCAAGCTTCTGGAACTTCTGCGCCTCCCGGAGGAACTCGATGATCTCGCGCAACTCTTCTTTGGCTTCGTCCACCCCGGCGACATCTTTGAAAGTAATTTTTTTCTGCTGCATTGAGAGCAGCCTGGCCCGGCTCTTGCCAAAACTGAGAGCTTTGTTTCCACCCGTTTGCATCTGCCGGATCATCACGAACCACAGCACCCCAAGGAGCAAAATGGGCGAGAACTGGAATAACAACATTGGCCAGTTGGAGCCCTGGTCATTTTTGAACGTGACGCCTACGTTGTTGCTCTCAAGCGCCTTCAGCATTTCAGGGTTGTTGCTGGGAACATAGACGTGGAAGGTCTTGCTGTTGTCATTCTTGAACTTGCCACGGGCAAGATTATTCTCAATCTGGACCTCTGAAACCTGGCCTTTGGCCACCTTGTCCATGAAGTCGGTATAGCTGATCTCCGTGTCTTTGGTACTGCCGTTGCCGCCCTGGATCATCCTCCAGAGGACCACGCCCACCAGGAGCAGCACCACCCACAGAACCACTGTTTTGACTGTTGAGTTCACTCAGGTACTCCTAATATCTCGCACAAACCCGCTGGCAGGCTTCTCCCTGCCGGCAAGGACTCGGGGTTGCTATTACTAAAGACGCTAAAAATGCAAAAAATGTTCTCTTGCCACGGCCGACCCCGGGTCAACCCCACAATAATTGGATGCCGGACGGACCGTCGTCGCTCCAGAACTTAGCTGGCACGGCCATCCAATGATTCTATACCGCCTCCGGTGCTGCACGGGAGATAAAACCGCCAGGGCCAATCATTTCCGGCAGAATTAGGATTTGGCGGCGATATAAGGCAAATTGCGGCCCATGTGGGGCGCTCCCAGGCCATAGCCTACGACAAAACTGTCGTTTACAAGAAAACCAAAGTAATCAGGTTGGAGGGACACACGGCGGGAGGTCTGTTTGTCCAGAAGAACCGCCAGCTTTACACTTCTGGCGCCCCGGCCCATGAGGTTACGCATCAGGAACTCACTGGTGACGCCGGATTGAATCAACGCCTCCACCAGCAGCACATCCTGGCCGTGGACGTCGATCTCCGGGCTGTAGAAAATCTCCATGGTCGCTGGATTGGACTCCTTGTATTCGCCTTTGACGAATTGGCAAACCACAGGGATATCCAGCTCCCGAGCCAGGTCGGCCATGAAAATAAAGCCGTTCTCCATCACGCCAACCATGTAAATGGTTCTGCCCTGGAAATCGCCGGCGATTCGCCGTGCCATCTCCTGCACGCGCTTTCTGATCTGGTCCGCTGACAAGACAATTCGTGGGTACTCCTGTGACAAGATGGTGCTCACTATTCCGCCCCAGAAATGGTTTTGACTTCTTCAATCAGGACTGCGTCTCCGGTGCGGTGAGAAAATGCCTCCGGCACAGGAAACCCCCGCAGCCACACAATCTGGCCTGCACTCTCGATCACAGGCCAGAGCGCTTTCTCGGCGGGCGCAAGCGGCCTGCCGAAGCGTCCCGGCTGCAGCAACTCCTTTATCTTCCTGGGAGATTTGGTATGCGGAGGAAAATAGCGGTCTCCCGCCCGCCAGTTCCTTACGATCAGTTCCGATTGAAGCAGGGCTCGATCCAGAAGTAATGCTGGATTATAACCCTCCAGGCTCCCTGCCGCACTCAGAGCAATCACTCGTGCCCGGATGGTGGAACCCAGAGCGCCAATGGTCACCTCCCCGGGGACTTGCAGGTGGCATGAATACCCATGTGAAGACAGATCAGCTTCCTGTCGCGCGAATTGGAGTTCCCGGAAAGTAGAAACTGCTGTAATGGCTCCGGGCAGCACAATTCGCTTGCCCGGCCTCTTCTCGCGGATGCAGCCGATAAGTTCCTGCACATGTTTGAATTCCAGATGAACTCCAAGCTGGGCTGCAAGATGCTGCAGAAACTGCCTTTGCACGGCCAGGGGCAAAGAATTCATTTCGGCAAGATCAAGCGCCCAGGTTGTGGAAGCCGCTCCGCTCGTCGAACGCCCACTGCGACTCGGCTTGCCCTGACGAAGCAGCCGGGGAAGCAGGGCTGCAACTTCACGGTCCCAGTATTCCGCCTCAGCACGTGCGATTTCGGCAAGGTCCGCCAGTGTTTCCCTGATGGCAGGGTTGAAACGCTGCTCCAGCAACGGCAGAAGCTCGTGCCGAATGCGATTGCGGGTGTGGACCAGGTCGAGATTGCTCGAGTCCTCGCGCCAGGGCTGGTTCAAACTGCGAAGGTACAGCTCGATTTCAGTCCGGCTGGCTTCAAGGAACGGGCGAACCAGCGCTTTTTCGGTATGACGGGGAGAAATTGCCGCCAGGCCCCTGCCGCCGGCGCCTCGGATGATGCGCATCAACACGGTTTCTGCCTGATCGTCGAGCGTGTGGGCCGTGGCAATTTTGTCAGCTTTGCCTTCGGCCATCAGATTGGCAAACCATCCGTGGCGCAGCTCCCGCGCGGCCGTTTCCAGGCTCATACCTCGTTCGCGGGCATGCACAGGGGCGTCGCCGAAGCCGGTGTGGAACTCCAAACCATGCTGGGAGGCCAGCCGCGTCACGAATTCATGGTCGGCGTCCGCTTCCGCTCCCCGAATGCCGTGATGGAAGTGCGCGACGGAGAGGACAACCCCGAGTTCCTGGTGAAGCTCAAGCAGAACGCGCAACAAGGCGACGGAATCAGCGCCGCCGGAAACGGCCACCGCCACCCGGTCCCCGGGCGTGAGCAGCCGCTGTTCCATGATGTATTTGCGTACCCGCTCGATCACAAGATAAATGTTACTTCGTTCCGCCGCCGGAAACGCGGCGGAGATAAAGTTGTTATACTTTTTGCCCCTTATGAAAGTAATCGTGATCATACCGGCGGCCGGACTGGGTACCCGCATGGCGCCCGTGGGCAAGAAGGGCGTGCCCAGCAAGCAGTTTTTTGAGATCAACGGCACACCCATACTGGTTCACACGTTGCGCGTGTTTGCGCGCAACCGGCAGGTGACGCACATCGTAGTGGCGCTGCGGAAAAACGAGATGGAGCAGTTCAAGAAGCGGCTGGAGAAAGAAAATATCGGGGCAAAAATCACCATGGTGGAAGGCGGCGAGCATCGCCAGGATTCTGTCGCCAACGCCCTTGCCTCTCTCAAGGCCGCGCCCGACGATGTTGTTCTGGTGCACGATGCCGTACGGCCGTTTGTGGATGACGAGATCATTGCCAACGTGATCCATGAAGTGGAAAAGCATGGCGCGGCGATTGCCGGCCTGCCCGCGGTGGACACGATCAAGCAGGTGGAGCGCGCCGCCGAAGGCGCCATCATCACCTCCACGATTCCGCGCGAGCGCGTTGTCCAGGCGCAGACTCCGCAGGGCTTCCGCTACGAGCTGATCAAACGCGCTTTTGACAGCGCCGCCGAAGACGGCTTCACCGGCACCGACGAAGCATCACTGGTCGAACGCCTGGGAGAAAGCGTCTGGGTGGTAATGGGCTCTGCCCGGAATATCAAGATCACCACGCCGGCGGACATGGAGCTGGCGGAGTTTCTGCTGAGCCAGGCCACTTCCACAAAGACGAATTTGGCTGGTTAAAGAAAAATCTCACCACTGATTAACACCGATGGCACTGATCGATAGAGAAATCGGGCAGTCTTACAAGCACTCGAAGCTCACAGAGCTCATAATCGGAGTGTTTTACGAGGTCTATAACGAGCTTGGTTTCGGCTTTCTGGAATCGGTGTATCGTAACGCACTGCAGCTGGCCTTGATCGACAAGGAACTCATTGTCGAGCCTGAAAAGCCGATTTCAGTCTACTTCCGAAGGAAAAAGGTCGGGGATTTCCGCGCCGATCTCATTGTGAATGATTTGGTTCTTCTTGAACTCAAGACTGCAGAGGCGATTGCCATCGCACATGAGGCTCAACTCCTGAATTATCTCCGTTCGACTACGCTGGAGGTCGGACTCATTTTGAATTTTGGTCCTAAGCCGCAGGTTCGACGGCTTCTATTCGATAACGAGCGTAAGCAAAGCCGAGCGCATCGCGCGGGGAGTCCTCAATGACTTTGGTTGAATCAGTGCGATCAGTGTTGATCAGTGGTGAGGTTTTTCAATGCGCATAGGCTACGGCTGGGACTCGCATGAATTTAAACCCGGCATTCCCCTGAAAATCGGCGGCATTGAACTGCCGCACACACACGGCCTCGCCGGACATTCCGACGGCGACGTCCTGCTTCACGCCATCACGGACGCGCTGCTCGGGGCCGTGGCCGCAGGCGATATCGGCAGCTACTTTCCTCCGTCCGACCCGAAATGGAAGGGCGCCAACTCAGCCATATTTCTTGAAGAAGCACTCAAGCAGGTCAAGCGCGCCGGATACGCGATCGCCAATATCGACTCCACTCTCATTCTCGCCGAACCCAAGATCGGTCCGCACAGCACAAAAATCCAGGAGCACGTTGCGCAGTTGCTGGGGATCAGACCGGATCAGGTCGGGATCAAGGCCAAGACTCCGGAAGGCATGGGGACTGAGAACGCCGCGATTGCGCACGTGGCGGTGCTGCTTGTGAAGCAAAATCTTTGAAACACGGAGGAACGGAGTAACCAGACGTTGAGCCAGGATCAGCAACTGAAATTGTCCTCGGACTCCTCTGTTCCTCTGCGTTTCAGCGGTTGTTAGCTGCCCGAATAGCTGCTACTCTTGCAGGTTCCCGGACGACATCTCTCCTTCGGTGGTGTGTATGAAGAAGCTCTTCTTCCCTCTCTTATTCGTCTTCTCAGCATTTTTCTTTGCGCTCACAGCTTATGCCAGCGGCCCGCTGCTGCTGCAGACTCCCACACTCTCAAAGACGCACATTGCCTTCGCCTATGCCGGCGACTTGTGGATTGTGCCGCGATCGGGCGGTGAAGCCCATCTGCTGACCAGCGGTAGCGGCACCAAGAGCGGCCCCATGTTTTCGCCGGACGGCAGCATGATCGCGTACACCGGCGATTACGACGGCAATTTTGATGTATACGTGATGCCCGCTGAAGGCGGCGTACCGCGCCGCTTGACCCATCATCCGGGGTTTGATGAAGTGGTCGGCTGGACGCCGGATAGCAAGCAGGTGCTGTTCCGCTCCAGCCGCAACAGCTACTCGCGCTTTGACCGTCTTTTCACTGTGCCGGTGCAGGGCGGCCTGCCGCATGAGTTGCCGCTGCCCATGGCGGAATTCGGATCGTTTTCACCCGACGGCAAGGACATTGCCTATGTGCCGACCGACAACAACCGTCCGCTCTGGGCCATTGGGTGGAAACGCTACCGCGGCGGGAAGGCTTCCCACATCTGGCTTGCCAACCTCAGCAATTACAGCATCGTCAAAGTGCCGCATGATGCCTCCAACGATGGCAGGCCCATGTGGGTCGGGGACAAAGTGTATTTCCTCTCGGACCGCAAAGGCCCGTTCAGCCTGTACTCGTACGATGTGAGGACGAAGAAGGTGGACGAGGTCCTGCCCGAAAGTTCGGATATCAAGTCGGCGTCCGCGGGCCCGGGAGCCATTGTCTATGAGCAGTTTGGATCTCTGGGGCTCTACGATCTCTCGACCGGCAAGGCAAAGACCCTCACCGTGACTGTTCCGGCGGATCTGCCCAACGTGCGCCGGCATTTCAAGAAAGTTGAAAATGAGATTGCCGTAGCCAATATTTCACCCAGCGGCGCGCGTGCGGTGTTTGAAGCCCATGGTGAGATCCTGACCGCGCCGGCGGAAAAAGGCGACATCCGCAACCTGACGCACTCGCCCGGAGTGATGGACCGCGATCCGGCATGGTCGCCGGATGGCAAGTGGGTGGCGTACTTCTCTGACGAGTCTGGCGAATACCAACTGTTCATCGAGAGTCCGGACGGGCTGGGCGAGCCCAAAAAGATTTCGCTCGGTAATCCGCCCTCATTCTTCTATGACCCGGTGTGGTCGCCGGACAGCAAAAAGATTGCCTACACTGACAAGCGGCTGAACCTCTGGTACATCGATCTTGAAAAGCTCACGCCGGTCAAGGTCGACACCACCACGTATGACGAGCCCGAGCGCACCATGATCCCGGTCTGGTCGCCCGACAGCCGCTGGATCGCCTACAGCAAGCAGCTTCCCAGCCACATGAATGCCATCTTTGCCTACTCGCTGGCGCAGGCAAAGGCTCTGCAGCTCACTGACGGAATGAGCGATGCGCTTTACCCCGCGTTCGACAAGAAGGGCAAGTATCTTTATTTCACTGCCAGCACTGACGTTGGCCCGACCACCGGATGGCTGGATCTCTCCAGCTTCAATCGTCCGGTAACGCGCAGCGCGTATCTGATCGTTCTCAGCAAGGATGAGCCGTCTCCGCTTGCGCCTGAGAGCGACGAAGAGAAGACCGGGGCGGACCACGGAAAACCGGACACCGACAACTCAGCAGAGGCCAGGGGCGAAGGCGATCAGGAGCCGATGAATCCTGAGGAGCGCGCCAAAGCAGCCGATGCCAGGCCTGCCAAAGCCGCCAAGGCAGAAGCAGTCACGGTGAAGATCGATCCTGAGAACATTGGCCAGCGCA
>JBLMYN010000094.1:0-13425 GCA_050258305.1 Actinomycetota bacterium | reverse complement strand
GATTACCGCGTGGAAATCATGAACGAGCAGGGAATTGATACTGACGTGATCACTCTGACCACGCCGGGCACGCACATTGAAGAGCCGGCAACCGCGGTGCGCCTGGCAACGCTGGTGAATGACTGCTTTGCTCGCGTAGTGAGCGACAAGAAAGGACGGCTGGTTGCGCTGGCCACGCTGCCCCTGTGCGATCCGGCTGCCTCTGTTGCCGAGCTGCGGCGGTCGATGGAGCAGCTGAAGTTTCCCGGCGCCATGGTGTTCAGCAACATCAATGGTGTGGCGCTCAGCGACCAGCGCTTCTGGAAATTGTATGAAGTGGCGAATGAGCTCGGCGCGGTGATGCACATTCATCCCACGAATCCTGTGGGGGTGGAGGCGATGCTGGATTACTGGCTGATGCCGCTGGTGGGCTTCCTGATGGACACGACTCTGGCCGCGGCGAGCCTGGTCTTCAGCGGCGTGGCGGAAAGATTTCCCAACATACGCTGGGTGCTCGGGCACCTGGGCGGCGCGATTCCGTATCTGGCCGAACGGCTGGACAGAGGCTATGAAGCGTTTAGCGAGTGCCGCAAGAACATCGACCGGCCTCCGAGCGAGTATCTGAAACAGTTTTACTTCGATACCGTGAATTTCGATCCCGCGGCATTGGAGCTGGCGGTATCATTCGCGGGCGCGGGACACATTCTGGCGGGCAGCGACTACCCGCACCAGATCGGCAGCATCCCCAAGATGCTGTGGAGCCTGAAGACCATGCGGGTTTCCGAGGAAGGCAGGAAGGGGATCCTGGGCGGGAACGCGGCGAAGCTGCTTGGGCTGGGGTGAACATCCAACGCGCAGACAGCAATCCACCCCAACAAGGTTGCTCCTTGGAGGTCAATAATGAATGTGGCGGTACAGAACGCCTCAATTTTTGTTGAGCAGCAGGGAGCGGGACAGCCGACATTGTTCCTCCACGGCAACCCTGATTCCTCGTTGATGTGGCAAGGCGTAGTTGGGAATATGGCATCGCATTTCCGCTGCATTGCTCCGGATCTTCCGGGGTTCGGACGGTCTCAGTTGCCGGAAAATTTCGATTTCCAACTGGAAGACATGGCCGCGTTCATCGGCGATCTGATCTCTGCTTTGAAAATCAGTGAGCCCTTGAACCTGGTGGTCCATGATTTCGGCGGGCCCTACGGGCTGGCATGGGCTGTAAAACATCCGTCAAGAGTACGCAGGCTGGCCATCATGAACACCATCTTCTTCTCAGATTACAAATGGCATTTCTGGGGAAAGGTTTGGCGCAGCCGCCCATGGGGCGAACTGAGCATGAGCACCATGACCTGGTTTGCGTTCCACACGTCCATGAAGGCGAGCAACCCTAAACTCCCCGACGCCCATATCCGGCGGACCTACGAGCTTTTCACTCCGGCAGTGCGCAGGATGGTTTTGCGCCTTTACCGGGCGGCGGATCCACAAAGATTTAGAGGTTGGGAAGAGCGACTGATTGCCTTGATTCGGCGCGTTCCAAGCTGCGTCCTCTGGGGCGATCGCGATGCTTACGTGTCCCCGGCTTACGCAGAGCGTTTTGGCGCCGAGAGAGTGTGGCATTTTCCTGAAAATGGCCACTGGCTGCCGGTCGAAGACCCGAAAACCGTTGCTGCTCGGTTATCAGAATTCCTCGCGTGAATTGATCTGCAAAACTCGGTTTGTGACGAGACATCGGTGACGACCAGTCCGGGCACAAGAGCGTGCGGAATCGGCGCGACTTTGACCGCAAGAACCGGAAAGCGCGGAAGGTTCATAATGAGCTAGGGTTAAAGTATGGAGGATTGATGGACCCACGTGAATTTCGCGAGGCGGGCCACCGGGTGGTTGACATGCTCGCCGACTACTTTGAAGGCATTGAACAGCTTCCAGTTTTTCCTGACGTTGAGCCGCGCGAGTTGTATCAGCTTTTTGACGAGCCCCTGCCCCAGGGCGAAGAGCGGATCATCGACGTCCTGCGCGAGCTCAAAGACAAGCTTCTTCCATACTGTACTCACGTGGGACATCCCGGCTATATGGGGCTGATCACGCCCTCGCCGAATCCGGTGGGCGTGCTGGGCGACTTCATGGCATCGGCGCTCAACCAGAATCTTGGCGCATACACGATTGGCCCTTCGGCTGTGGCCATGGAGCGCAGGACCGTCCGCTGGCTGACCGACATGGCCGGTTACGGCCCGGAAGCAGGCGGCAATCTCACCAGCGGCGGAACCATGGCCAATTTCATCGGGCTCAAGCTGGCGCGCGATTGGGCATCAAAGGACCGCGCCCAACATGAGGGTTTGCGCGAGCGCTGGGCGGTTTATTTTTCTGAAGAGCGGCACGTCTCCGTGGATAAAGCGGTGGACTGCGTCGGCGCCGGGCGCTCGGCCATGCGGGTACTGCCTACGGACGGCAAATTCCGCGTGCGCCTGGATGCGCTGGAAGCGGCAATCGCCGAAGACAAAAAGAACGGCATACGGCCAATGTGCATTGTGGGAATCTTCGGCACGACCAACACCGGGGCGGTGGATGACATTCGCGCGCTTCGCGCCATGGCCGATCGTGAAGGCATGTGGCTGCACGTGGACGCCGCTTATGGCGGAGGAATGCTGCTCTCGCATGAATGGCCAATGACCAACGAAGGCCTGGAGACGGCAGACTCGATCACCATCGATCCACATAAATGGTTCTATGCGCCGCTCGATGCCGGGGCGATCCTTGTGAAAGATGAGCGCCGGCTTACGGTTTCCTTCGGCATGAAGCCTTCCTATCTCACCGATGAGATGGACCGCAAGAACGAGCGCTACCAGTATTACGTGCATGGGTTCGAGCAGTCGCGGCGGTTTCGCGGATTGAAAGTATGGATGAGCTTCAAACGCTATGGCGCAAAGCAGATCGGCGAATGGATAGACGCCAATGTGCACCAGGCAAGGCATCTTTATGCGCTGCTGCAGCGTTTTCCAGATTTTGAGCCCGCATGCGAGCCGGTGATGTCGGCCATCTGCATTCGCTACCGCAGCAATCTGAATGAGACGGAAGCGAAGGACCTGCATGCGGAGGTGGCGCGGCGTGTGGAACAGGGCGGGCGTTTCTGGATGTCAACGACTGAGTTGAAAGGGAAGAGCTGGTTCCGCATCAATCCTGTGAACTTCCGCACGCGGGCGGAGCACATGGAGCAATTGCTTGAGTTGCTGCAGCGGGAGTGCGTCAACTATGTGAAAAGTGGTGTGGGGCACGCCGCGGGCTAGAGCAATCCGACTTCCGATTAATGCGAAGGTCGCTAATCCACGGCGAGCCCTATCTCCGAGGTCTCAAGGCGCTCGGCGGGACGGCTGCTGAGATGGCCCAGCCACAAACTGATCAGCGATGTTGTTCCCAGCAGGGCAACGCAGCCTGGCCACCGCCGCCATTGCCAGAAGAACCCCGTGACAACTGAGGCGATGGTGCCTCCCAGATAGTAGAACGTCACATACAGTCCGGCAGCGGAGGAGCGCGCGCGTCCGGCAATGGTTCCTGTCTGTACGCTGGCGGCAGCCTGGGCGACGAAGACACCAGAGGAAAAGATTGCGAGGCCGGTGATGATGAGGAAGAGTGATTTTGTGAGCGTAAGCGCCAAACCGGCGATCATCATGCCGCAATAGAGAAGAGCGACCCGCCCGAATCCAAAGCGGTCAAGCAATCTTCCTGATTGCGGCGTGATCACAACCCCCAGGATATACACAAAGAAGATGCTGCCCAGTTCCGCGGCGTTCAGATGAAACGGAGCAGCGGCCAGGTAGAAGTTGGCATAAGTAAAGCAGCCGACCAGCGAGAACAGGACCATGAATCCCATGGCGAAGTTGGCCAGCAGGCGCAGATTGCGGAAGTGCTGCTTCATCTCCGTGAACACCTGGCCCATGTGCTCGGCTTTGACGAATCTCTTTGCCGGCGGGAGCCAAAGGCGAACCAGAGTTGCTCCGAAAAGATTGAGAGCGGCGACAATGAGAAAACTGGCGCGCCAGTTGATGTGGGTGGCGGCGACGCCGGAGATGAATCGCCCAAGGAACCCGCCAATTACGGTTCCTGTGACGTAGGACGACATGGCGCTGCCCACGCCGCGTCCGGCCCACTCTTCATTAATGTAGGCCAGCATCACGGCGATAATGCCGGGAACGAAAATGCCCTGGGCAAAGCGCCAGAAGATAAGCTGTGACAGGCTGGTGGAAGTGGCGGCAAGAGCTGTGGGCAGAGTGAGGAGGAAAAGCGAGGGGACGATTACGTTTTTGCGCCCGCGGCGCTCGGCAATCATGCCGGTGAAGGGTGCGGCAAGCGCAACGCCCAGAATGGTTGCGCCCACCGTGAGGCTCACCTGAAGTTCAGAGGCATGGAAGAATTGGCGGAGCAGGGGCAGCAGCGGCTGCGTGCAGTAGACGTTCAGGAAGGTGCAGGCGCCGGCCAGCATGATGGCGACCGTGGCGCGGTCGACATTCGGGCCGGAGCTGGACGAGGAAGACACACGATAGGATACGCGAAAAGCTTTTCAGCCCGGAGGCACAGCGCGCCGGCCCGTCAAGTCTCGCGTTTTCCGTCGTGCGGGATCATCGAAACGCTTTTACTCCGGGAAGGCGTGCTAGAATTTTTTCTTCCATGCCGCGCAAAGTTTCGCTCTTCGTGCCGTGCTTTGTCGATCAACTCCTCCCTCAAGTTGCGGTTGATACGGTGCAAGTCCTGCGGAGGATCGGCTGTGAAGTAGAGTTCCGCGAGGAGCAGACCTGCTGCGGGCAGCCCGCCTTCAATAGTGGATATTGGGATGACGCGCGCCCCTGCGCGGAGCGATTCGTGCGGGTGTTCCGGGACGCAGAGTCAATTGTGTGTCCATCCGGCTCCTGCACTACGATGGTGCGGAAATTTTATCCCGAACTGCTAAAGGAAAGCCCGATGCGCAGTGATGCCATCGCGGCAGGGCAACGGACCTACGAGCTCTCAGAGTTTCTGGTGAAGGTGGCCGGAGTGACCGACGTGGGCGCCGTGTTTCCGCACAGCGTGACCTTTCACGCTTCCTGCCACGGCCTGAGGGAATTGGGGATCAGGGAAGAGCCGCTCAAGCTGCTGCAGGCGGTGGAAGGATTGAAGCTGGTGGACATGCCGCGCTATGACGAGTGCTGCGGGTTCGGCGGCACGTTCGCGACAAAGTTTGCCGAGATTTCCGCGGCCATGGGGCAATCGAAGGTTGAGAATGTAATGGCGAGCGGAGCCGAGTACGTGACCGCCATCGATCCCAGTTGCCTGATGCACGTGCAGGGCATGCTGGGCAAAAACAATTTCAAGGCGCAGACCATTCATCTGGCGAGCATACTGGCTTCGCAGGGAGCGCGGGCGTGAGCGCCTCGGGGACAGGGGTTCCGCCAGCGGACGGCGCGAGCACGCACGACCACCCTCAGGCGGCGAATCCGGAAAGGCAGTTTCATCACGACGCCGCCGTCAAATCGGCCGACCTTGTGCATCGCGACATCATCCGCAAAAACATGGAGAGCTATGACGCCGGCCACATGCGAGGCCGGAGCCGCTTCCTTGACTGGGATGCCGCGCGTGAAGCATGCCGGGCCATCAAGCGCGAGGCCGTAAACCATCTGGATAGATACCTGCTGCAGTTTGAGGAGAACGTAACCGCGCGCGGCGGGCACGTTTTCTGGGCGGCGAACAGCGAAGAAGCCAGAAACTACATACGTGATCTGGCGGTGCGCCACGCGGTGAAGACCGTGGTGAAATCGAAGTCGATGGTCACGGAGGAGATTGAGCTTGCCGCGGCGCTGGAGAAAGTGGGTTGCACCGTCTGGGAGACCGACCTGGGCGAGTACATAGTGCAGTTGCGGCATGAGCCGCCCTATCACATTGTCACTCCCGCCATGCACCTGAATCGCACGCAGATCGCGAAGCTGTTTCGCGAAAAGCTGGACGAGCCCGATCTTCCCGAAGATCCGCAGCAGCTGGTTGCTGCAGCGCGAAGAAAGCTGCGCCAGGCATTCTTCGCGGCCGAGATGGGAATATCCGGCGCAAATTTTCTGGTCGCGGACGTGGGCGCGGTTGCAATCTCCACCAATGAGGGCAACGGCCGGTTAACCACGAGCCTGCCGCGTATTCACGTGGCGGTTACGGGAATTGAAAAGGTAATCCCGCATCTGGAAGACCTGGCCACACTGTGGCCGGTGTTGGCGACCTCCGGAACAGGACAGCCGGTGACTACTTACGGAACCCTCATTGGCGGGCCGAAGCGTCCTGGAGAAGCGGATGGTCCTGAGGAATTTCATGTGGTGCTGGTGGACAACGGCCGCAGCAGCCTGCTTGGGCATGCGGAAGAGCGCGAGGTGCTGCACTGCATACGCTGCGGCGCATGCCTGAATACCTGTCCGGTGTACCGGCATATCGGGGGCCACGCCTACGGCACAACGTATCCAGGACCCATCGGCGCTGTGCTGACGCCGCACCTGCGCGGGAGCGCGTTCGCGCATCTTTCTTATGCCAGTTCGCTCTGCGGCGCCTGCACATCCGTGTGTCCGGTAAAGATCGATCTGCATCACCACCTGCTGCACAACCGCCGCGATTTCATGAAGGCTGGGAAAGGCAAAGCGGGTGAGCGAATGCAGTTCCGCTTGTGGCGGGCCGCCATGTTGAGTCCGAAGCTGTATGCATTGGGCGGATGGATGGGACGCAAAAGCCTGCGGGCAATCTACGGGATGGGGTTGTCAGGATCGCTGCTGGATCCGCTCCGCGCCTGGAACCGCAAGCGCGCGACTATACCAGTCGCGAAAGAGTCATTCCGCGAACAATGGAGAAAAGGCCTTGGCAAAAGCCAATAACCCGAGCCGCGAGTTGATCCTGAAGCGCATTCGCTCCGGGCTGAGCGCGCCCGTGCGCTATGAAGAGGCACCCGAGCATCCGTTCTTCGCGCCCATTGGGAACCCTCTGGAGCGCTTTCAGCAGGAGTGCAAGGCCAACCTGATGGAACTGGCCCTCACCGGCAATGCAGACGAGAGTGCGAAGCAACTGGCAAGTGTTCTGGGCACGCTGCCTCCGGGTGAGATCTTTGTGCAGGACCATGCTGCGCTGCGGGCTCTGGTGGAAGACGCTGGGGTGTCGCGCGAGATTCGCTGGTCAAGCCAGGGCGGGCCGCGCGAGGTTGCGCAGGCGACGGTGACCCTGGCCGAAGCGCTGGTCGCGCAAACCGGGTCTGTCTTTGTAAGCGCCGCGTGCGGCGGGCGAGGAGCGTCCGTGGTGGCTCCATGCCATATCGTCTATGCCAACGCCAACCAACTGGTTCCCGATCTCAAAACGGCGTTGAGCAACGCCACGCGAAACGGCGTCCTCAAAAGCAATTCTTTCGCCTGCATGATCAGCGGATCGAGCCGAACAGCCGATATAGAAAAGATCCTGGTGCAGGGCGCGCACGGGCCAATCCGCATGGCGGTAATTCTCGAACGGAGATAGATCCCGAAGTCGCCGGATCAATGGCGCAGCTTCCAGACAATCTGGCGCAGCATGCCCAGCCACAACTGAGCGTCGTCCGCAGACAAGTCCATCCGGCGCAGCATGCGCCGCAGCTTTTCTTCGCTGGCGGCTTCCATACCAGGTTTTATGTAGCCGCTCAATTGCAGGCTTTCCAGCCATTGTGCCGTAAGGCGGTCGAGTTCACCCGCAGTCACCCGTGCCCGTTCTTGTGGCAATCCCGGTCGCTCGCTGACTCCCGTTTCGCAACTGCGCACCAGTTCATACAGGCAGACAGCTACAGCCTGGCCCAGATTCATGGAGAGATGTTCCTGCGCAGTGGCGATGTGCAACAGCCAGTGGCAATGGCTGAGATCGTCATTGGAGAGGCCGGTCTTCTCCGAACCAAACAGCAGCGCCACGCGGCCGGAGTTCAGGCGCTCGCGCATCAGGCCTGCGGCGGTTTCCAGCCGGTGAACAGAATGTTGCAGGTCGCGGTTGTGCACGGCCGTGGTGCCCACGACCAGCGCACAGTCGGCGATGGCATCGGGAAGGGAAGTGTATTCCTGTGCTGAAGCCAGCAGTTGCGCCGCGCCCACTGCGGAGCGGGCTTCACGAAACGATGGCTCATACGGATTCACCAGCCGCAGGCTGGAGCAGCCGAAGTTGCTCATGGCGCGCGCAACGGCTCCGATGTTCAGCGGATTACGCGTGGAAACAAGGACAACGGAGAGGCGGTCGAGTTCGCGGGCGGCGGACAAACAAGAAATTCTACCGCGGATCGGCGCGGATGAGCGCATCGCGGCTCGAGTCGCCATCCTGTGTTACCGATCTCCTTCCATCTTGTTTCCGCAACTGCGGGACCGGGGGAACCCGGGGGGCGTACTCTTCGTCTGCTGCAGGGTTATCCGATCACCGGAGGACCCGATCGCCGCCCATGAACCGGGGATCGCCCGGCGCCCAGTGCTAACTCTGTTGTAACAGTTCATTCTGATCTGTCACTATTTCAGAGAACCCGCTTAAAGAAGAGGCGGCGTCGCGGCAGTGATACTCGGCAGCGAGTGGAGGAGAAAAATGAGCACCAGACCCATATTTGGAGCTTTCAACCAGGGGGAAAAGCCAACCATCGCCTGTTTTAATCAGGCCAAAACACCGCTGGGCGTCGACCTGGTCAAACTGATCAGCGCCATGCAGAAATACATCGATAAATACATTGTGCCGGTCTGGGGAACACCGGCCAAACTGGTCCACTCGCAGGGATTCATCCCGGGTGCGTGGGCCATGGTCTTTCTTGATGACGCGGACCAGGCCAATGCCCTCGCCTACCATGACCTCACGCCGGACGGACTGCCCATATCCAAGGTATTCGTGCGCACCACGTTGAAGGACCATCAACTGGTGAGCGTCTCCGCCTCCCATGAACTGGTGGAAATGCTTGTGGATCCGGCCATCAACATGATGACCACGGGGCCGGATCGCAAGACCATGTACGCTTATGAGAGCGCCGATCCTGTAGAAGAGCTCGACTTTGCAGTCAACGGCATTCCCATGAGCGACTTCGTCTATCCCTCGTATTTTGAGGTGTTCCACAAGCCGGGTTCGGTCCAGTTTGATCACCTCAACAAGGTGAACAAGCCCTTTCAGATTCTGTCAGGCGGGTACCAGATCACTTTCAAAAACGGGAAATGGAGCCAGGTCTTCGGGTCGGCGGCGAAGAAGGCCCGCTTTGCCAAGGAGGACCGGCGCCAGCACAGAAGTGAAGAGCGGAAACAAAGGAAATTGAAGCCATCCAAGTCGCGAGCCCGGCGTGCCGCGGCTGGAGCCTGACCCATTTTGAAAAAAGCCCGGCCTCAGACCAAGGTCAACGCAGGAGGAAAGTATGAGAGCTGATCGCGCATGGGTTCAGCGGAATCTCGGTTTTGATCCAATCGAGCGGCCTGCGCCGCCGCAAACTTTCGCCTTCAAGCAGGCAGTAAGTTCCACGAGCGACCAGGACATCCAGCGTGAAATCATCGATTTCGATTCTGAGGCTCCCGCCGGGCGGGAATTTCTGGCGTTTACTACTGCGACCGGACTTTCCCGCTTCGATGAGATTCCCTGGCCCAAAGGACTTGCTCCCAAAACCGGGCCGGCGCCGGGGAGCGGGGCCCGCCCCCTGCCCAAAGCTGACGTTCTGATCGTGACCTGGACGGTGGACGAGGGCCACGCGCTGAGCCGCGTACTGACTCCGGGCAAGGATTCACGCAATGACTATCGTGCCTACACACATAACTATGCTGCGATTGCCAAGAACATGGTCCCGCAATGCCCTGCGCGGGAAGCGAAGCGCCTGGGCGCCTACTGGACCACCAGGATTGCAGACAAGAAGGTGGTTGTATTCAAGTCAGACTCGCACATGTCGCAGGACGGTCCCAAGCTGCCAAATATTGATGTGTGGCGGCAAATCATTGAAGAGGTCAAGCCGAAGCTCGTGCTTACCACCGGGACAGCGGGCGGCATCGGCAAGCAGTTTGAAGTAGGCGATGTGGTCGTGAGCCCGATAGTGCGCTTTGATTGCATCCAGAAATTCAAAAAAGAGCCCTTTCACGATGCGCATTACTCGAGCAGCCCCGCAAACGCGAAGTTGTTTGCCACCGCCAGAAAGTTGTTCAAGCCGAATTCTGATCAGCTTCCCAAAGACAACAAACGCGAGCCCAGAATCTTTCGGGTCTCTCCGAGCCGGCTCAAAGCGTCTGTGGTAACCACTGACTTCTTCGGGTTTGACACTTCAGACAATCACTATCATCTGCAGGGGCTCGGCGATGTTTCAGAAATGGGCGACGCGGTGCTGGGACTGGTGGCGGGCCAAATGGATAACCCGCCGCGCTGGCTTGCCGTTCGCAACGTTTCCGATCCGCAGATCAAGGCCGAAGGCAGCCTGAGCGACCAAAAGAAACTCGCGGGACAGATCTACAAAGGATTCGGGCGCTGGAGTTCGGTGTGCAGCGCCATTGTGTGCTGGTCGTTGGTGGCAGCGGAATAAGACATCCTGGCGCCGGCATTTCAGGAACAAACGCAGGCACAGTCAAGGGGCTCGGCGTGCCCACCCTTCCCACCGCCGCGGGCTGCAACCGTAGGCTGGTAACCACGGAACTAACCACCCGTAGGTAACCTCGGGCATAAAAAAACCCGTTTATGAGTCTCGGAAAGCTGCGCTATAGTTGCGCTGACCTGCGTCCCCGGCAGGCCGGAGGATCTTATGGTCAACTGGCTCGAAGCTGAAGTCAAACGAGCTAATCGCAACCTGTTCTTGGTGAACGCATTTGTGTTGCTCTGCCTGCTGGGCTTTCTTTATGCAGACTGGCAGTATTACGCCAATTTTGTTCTGGGATGCAAACCGATCGACACGTCGGAACTGAGCTCTCTCACCTCGCCCGCGCAGCGTTTCCGCAATTTTGTGACTGTGCGCGGATCGAAATCCGTGTCGTCGGGCTATCAGGACATCGTCCAGCATGTTGAAGAATCCAGCGGCAAAGTGGTTTCCACTGAAACCAGCGACGAATACATGCTGCTCAAGGTTGGCCAGCGGATCCTCCTGGTGAAGGCTCCCAACAGTGCACAGGCGCTGGAATTCTCTGGTGAGCTCGTGCCCACGACGGATGCGGTCAAAAGAGACCTGATTGCGCCGATTTCCGGCTCGTATCCTGACATGGCGGCCATGATTCTTCCTTTCACGCTCGACGCCACAGATTATCGGACCCAGGGATATTGGGCGCTCGGTATAGGCGTACCTCTTTTCCTGCTGTGCTGCTGGAATTTTTCCAAGGCGCTCAAGCGCAGCGCTGAACCGCAACTCGCTCCCGTGTGGAAGCAGGTATCTGTTTACGGAAACGCGGAGCAACTGTCATCGCAGATCGGGTCGGAGCTCCTGGCCCCGAATGACAACTACAAAGGATTGCGCATAACCCAGTCCTGGCTCATCCGCAAGAAATTGTTCTCCACATGGGTGTCGCCGCTCAATGACATCGTCTGGGCCTATAAGAAGGTGACCCGGCATTCCGTTAACTTCATTCCTACCGGCAAGAGCTACGCGGCTGTTATCGTCGGACGGCACCGCCAGAGACTTGAGCATCAGCTGAAGCAAAAAAAGGCGGACGCACTGCTCTTGCAATTGGCCGGCCGCGTGCCCTGGGCCGTGTATGGCTTCAATGCAGACCTGGACAATCTCTGGAAGAAAGATCCGGGCAGCTTCATCGCGGGTGTCGACTCTCGCCGCGAGCAATCGGGCGCCAAGGCAGCAACGGCTGGCTCATAAACACGGGCCCTGAATCCGGGGTGAGAGAGTAGCGCGGTGAAGTTTCTGGCGGCAGACCTGGGCTCCGCACCGTTGTGATCTCAACCCGCACAGCTTATGCAGCGGCTTTGGTCCGCCGGGGCCGGAGCCCATGAGGTAGCATGAGCAGGTGTTTGCTGATCTAAGCCATTTCCTACCTCTGGTCCTTCCAATGGCCGGAAGTCACCGGCGAGGTTACAGCGGTTGATATTGAGAGCGCCGGTAAAGCATTACGACTGGCGGTTGCATACAAATTCTGGGTGAACGATGACGGCCCGTATACCGGGGAGTCATTCTGGAATCCTGCTTTTAATGTGAATCGCCGCGTGCGGGAAGGGCGGCGGAAAATTCGTGTTCGATATCCGGTGCTCGTCCGGTATCGATCGGATGATCCCAGCGTGAACAGGCTGGACCGCAGCGTGTGGCGCGAGCTGTAAAAAAACCTGCTGCCTGGAAAAAACAAAAAGAGCCCCGGCTCGCCCAGGGCTCCGTTGAAAAAAAAGCCAGCTTGTCCCTATTTCTTATGTTCCAAAAATCCTTTGAGGTGTTTGGCCACCGCTTCCGCCATGGATTGCTGGTTCTTGTCGCCGCCTCTCTGCTTGTTCACCGAGTAGGCCCACATCATCTTGCTGGAACTCACGTCAATAAGCTGGACTGAGACGCTTCCTTTGTCTTCAATGCCGGCGCAAGAAGCGAACAGGCAGCGGGCAATCTTGCCGCCGGTTGACTCCTTTTTAATCTCCACAGGAGCCGCCTTGAGCACGTACGAGGCTTTCTTTGCATCCATGACCACGTCCACCGGGACGTGCTTCTTGGTTATGGCCGCCGCCAGGTACGTTTCAAAGCCATTCTGCGGCTCAATATATACGGATGGACGGCCCGTCTGCGCGAGGGCGCTCATTGAGGCCAGCAGCAATGCTGTTATGAAAAGCTTCTTCACGTAACTTCTCCTCCCACCGCACTCTATTGCCGAACGTCCGGCTTCACAACGTTACCTGGGTAATGGCTGAAGCTGTTTTCCCAGGCTCCAGCTCTTGCAACTGTACGATTTACGGAATCATGCGGCGCCTCGTCGCCCTGAGCTGATGCGCGCGAATCTGATAAGAGTTTTCAAATATCCAGGCAGAATGTGTCCGTAAAAGCCTTGAAATAGTATTGCCTTCTCTGTCCTTTCACGATAGAAATATCTACCCCCCAATCCAGTTTGAGGTACGCATTGTGCGCTCACGCAGTCTTCTTTTGCCAGCTGTCTTAAGCCTTGCCATTACTGCAACTCACGCTGCTTCGTCTCAACTCCGGACGAGCGTACCGGCCGACTCCGGCAAGGCGCCGGCATTTTCAACCAGCCCTGCCGAGTTGCGTGCGGCCGCAGCGAATGCGAAGAAAGACAAGGATGCTGAGGCCACGATCCTTCTCAACGAGGAGAAGGTCAGCTTTGATGCCGAGGGGAGGATGGTAGATACGTTTCACATGATCTACCGGGTTGAGAACCAGGACGGAGTACGAAACTGGGCGGACATCAGCGCGCAGTGGGAATCCTGGCATCAGATGAAACCGGAAATCCTTGCGCGGGTCATCAGTCCTGATGGCACGGTGCACGAACTGGACCCTAAGACGCTCACCGATGTGCCGGTCCATGAGAACTC
>JBLMYN010000093.1:0-9584 GCA_050258305.1 Actinomycetota bacterium | reverse complement strand
CGCGGTTCCGGCTCTGTGATCGCGCCCAATCGCGACGATCATCTGGAATGCGAAGAATGCGGCATGTGCATCGACATCTGCCCCGTGGGTGCGCTCACTTCCGGCGCTTACCGTTACAAGACACGTCCGTGGGAGATGAAGCACGTAGGCACTATCTGCACGCACTGCGGCGACGGCTGCAAGACCACGCTGGGCGTGCGCCGCTCGGATACCGGCATGGATATCGTCCGCGGGGACAATCGCGACAAGAGCGGCATCAATGGCGATTTCCTCTGTATCAAGGGCCGGTACGCATTCGACTACTTTGATCATCCTGCACGTCTCCGCCAGCCTCTGGTCCGTAAAGAGGGCAAGCTCACGCCCGTCACATGGGAAGAAGCCATTGATCATGCCGGCAAGCGGCTGCGCGAAATTCGTGACAGCAAGGGCGGCCAGGCCATCGGCGTAATCGGCTCCAACCGCACCACCAACGAGGAGAATTACCTGCTGCAGAAATTTGCCCGGACCGTGCTGGGCACGAACAACATCGATCATCACAGCACTGCCGACTTTGCCGGCTTTGCTCGTGCGATCGCCGGGAAACAGAACGCCACGGCCACCATGCGTGAGGTGGCGAGCGCACCGGCCATTCTGCTGATCGGCAACGATCCCACGGAACAGCATCCGCTGCTGGGCTGGAACATTCGCTCCGCCGTCCGCCTTAACCGCGCAAAGCTCTCCATCGTTAATTCGAAGCCAATCAAGCTCCGCCGGCAGGCAGACGCGTTTCTGCAGATACCCACCGGGCGCGAAGGAAAATTTGTGGCCTTCCTGAACGGCGATGATGCAGCCGCCGGCTCGCTCACGAGCGGCGGCGTTACGAATGACGCTCTCAAGCAACTGCGCGATCAGCTCAAGGCCCAGCAGAACCTGATTATCATCTTCGGCTCAGAACTGCGTGGCGACGACATTACCGCGCTGGTCAGGTTTGGGTCCGGTATCAACGCCAAATTCATCTGCCTTGGCGATTATGCCAATTCGCGTGGCGCGGCCGACATGGGCTTGCTTCACGACCTTCTTCCCGGCTATACAGCGGTCACGGCGGGGCAGAAATTCAGCTCGGAATGGGGCACGCTTCCGTCCGCCAAGGGCTTGTCTCTGACCGAGATGATGGACGCGGCCAAAGCGGGCAAACTGGATGCGCTTTATCTGGTGGGTTCAAATCCGGTGGTGGATTACAGCTTTGATCCGGCTGTGCTGAAGAACACCTTTATCGTCGCCCAGGAGTTGTTCCTGACCGAAACCGCGTCGCTGGCGGAGGTGGTGCTGCCGGCGTCATCGGCTTACGAAAAAACAGGGACATTTACCAATACCTGTGGCGATCTGCAGTTGCTCAAGAAAGCCGGCGATTTTGCCGGTGTGCGCAGCGATTTTGAAATCATCGTTCGTGTGGCCGAGCGCATGGGTGCAGACATTCGCAAACTGGTTCCCTTTGGCGGCGGCGTCCGCGCCGATATGGGACAGACCCGAGGAGCGCAGTCGGGTGAGGCCGACCGGCACTCGGTCTGGCTGGCCGCGAACAATCTGGAGCCACGGTTGAGTCCGTTTGATCCCATGGCTATTCTGGATGAAATCCAGCGCCTGGTGCCCGGATACGAATTCTCCCGGCTGAATCTGCTGGGCGGCGATGCTGAACACGTAGTCGCTGCCGAGCGCAGCAGTGCAGGAGAAGCGCAGGGGCTGGTGCAGATTGTCCCTGCCAACGATACGTTGTTTACCTCGGGAACGCTGGGACGGTACTCGAATACGCTGAACACAGTCATTGAGAATCATCGGGCGAATCCGGTGGACAAGGAAGTCATGGCGGATTAGAGCCGCCTGGTGATTCGCGGACAGCGCGTGCCGGGGACACTCGTATCAGCACCGAAGGCGCAAAGAATTCTAGAGTCCAGCACGCAAGCGCTGGAAAAGTTGGAACAACCGAATCAGCCCCGGAGGGGCGGTATCAACCTCCGGTTACACGAGCCCTTGCCGTTTTTTACAGTTTGCCTGCCGCTGAGGGGAGCGGCTGTGTGTAGCCAAAAGTGGATATAACAACTTTCGTCATCGTCGCCGTAATTAAGATCGTGGTAGTCGTGTTCATCCTGCTCACCGGGGTAGCGTACACGACGCTGCTCGAGCGCAAACTTGTAGCCCGCATCCAGAACCGCTGGGGCCCTACTCGCGTCGGACCCTTTGGATTGCTGCAGCCTCTTGCCGATGGGGTCAAGTTCATCCTGAAGGAAGACATGGTGCCGGACAGCGTGCACAAGGTGCTCTATATCCTTGCGCCCATGCTTGCGCTTGCCATGTCACTCATTTCCATTGCCGTGATTCCTTTCGGGCCGTCCATCACGGTTGCGGGACATACCACAGCCCTGCAAATCACCGGCGTGACGCACGCGTCCGGGGCAATCACAGATATCAATATCGGGCTGCTGATCATTCTCGGCGCTACTTCGATTGGCGTCTATGGTGTCGCCCTGGCAGGATGGTCCTCGAACAGCAAATATTCCCTGCTGGGCTCGCTTCGCGCCAGCGCACAGATGATCAGCTACGAACTGGCTCTCGGGCTGTCTCTTGTCGGCGTTCTGCTTCTCTCCGGCAGCCTGAGCCTGCGCGAGATCGTGAACGCTCAGGGCCAGGCCCCGTGGTGGGGATGGCTGCCGCACTGGTACATCTTCCCCCAGTTCTTCGCGTTTTTCATTTACCTGATGGCCGCGTACGCCGAGACCAACCGCATCCCGTTTGACCTGCCGGAGGCGGAGACGGAACTGGTGGCCGGCTACCACACCGAGTACAGCGCCATGAAATTTGCCATGTTCTTTATGGCGGAATACATGAACATGATCACTGTCGCCTGCGTGGCCACGCTGCTGTTCTTTGGCGGCTGGAACGGCCCTGTGCCTCACGGTGCGTCCCCGCTGGTGCAGTCACTGTTGCCGGTTTTCTGGTTCGCGCTCAAGGTTTTCTTCTTCATGTTTCTGTATATCTGGATTCGGGGCACGCTGCCCCGATTCCGTTATGACCAGTTGATGGCGTTCGGCTGGAAGTTCCTTTTGCCGCTGGCCATCGCCAACATCGTAGTAACCAGCTTTATCGTGGCCTGGAGGGCGTAACGAATGGTTCACGAGATACTGTTCCTCATTTTCGGCGCCATCTGCATAGCCGGCGCCGTGAACCTGCTGGTGCAGCGCCATCCCATTAACAGCGCGCTCTCGCTCGTGGTTGTAATGGCATCGCTGGCCCTGATCTACCTGCTGCTGGGGGCGGAATTCGTGGCTGCCATTCAGGTGATCGTCTATGCCGGCGCTGTAATGGTGCTGTTCGTTTTTGTCATCATGCTTCTGAACGCGGGCTCTGAAGAGCGTACGCCCGGCAGCAGAGTCGCATTGCTGGTGGGCATTCCCGGGGTGATTGCCCTCGGGTGCCTGATCGGCTGGATTGTGATCAGGAACAACCAGGAACTGGGTGGCGTGAGGATCAACACCACTGACTTCGGTGATACGCACAATATCGCGCGGCTGCTCTTCCAGAATTTCCTTCTGCCCTTTGAAATCACCTCGATTCTGATCCTGATCGCCATCATGGGCGCCGTGGTGCTGGGAAGGAGGTCGAGCTAGATGGTTCCACTTTCCTGGTATCTGATTCTGGGCGCCGTCCTGTTTTGCCTGGGCGTTCTGGGCTTTCTGATCAAGCGCAACATCATCACGATTTTCATGTCGATTGAGCTGATGCTCAATGCCGTGAACCTGACCTTCGTCGCGTTTGCCAACTACTGGAACGAGCATGCCGCCGCTGTGAACGCCAAAATTATTCCCCTGAGCGGGCAGATTTTCGTGTTCTTTGTGATGGTCGTCGCGGCCGCGGAAGCCGCCGTGGGACTGGCCATCATCATTGCCGTGTTCCGCACGCGTGAGACTTTGAACGTTGACCGGGTGAATCTGCTGAAACTATGACCGACACACTACATCTCTGGGTCATTCCTCTGCTGCCACTGATCGGCGCGGGCATCAATGGCCTTTTTGGACGGCATTTCAAGAACGCCGTGGTTTCCTTCGTCGCTCTGTTATTTACCGCTGTTTCTTTCGGCTGGGCGGCGTGGGCCGTATGGTCAGCCTGGCCCGGCGGGCCGATTGCTCTCCCGCACATTGAGCCCGTGGGCACATGGATCACCGCCGGCACTTTCTCTGCGCCGTTTGGCTTCTACCTTGATCAGTTGTCGATGGTGATGGTGCTGGTAGTGACCGGCGTCGGGTTCCTGATCCACATCTACTCCGTCGGTTACATGGCGCATGAAGGCGGCTACTATCGCTTCTTCGCCTACCTGAACCTTTTTATGTTCTTCATGCTCACGCTGGTGCTGGCGAACAACTTTCTGCTGATGTTCGTCGGCTGGGAGGGCGTGGGACTCGCATCGTACCTGCTGATCGGATTCTTCTTCCATAAGGACTCAGCGGCGAACGCCGGCAAGAAAGCGTTCATCGTCAACCGCATCGGCGATTTCGCTTTCCTGATCGGCATGTTCCTGCTGATCCAGCATTTCGGTTCGCTCAATTACTCGGCGGTCTTTGACAAAATCGGCCATCGTGGGCCAGAAGCCGGATGGGGCTTCCTCACAGCGATCGCGCTCTGCCTGATGTTCGGCGCGACCGGTAAATCCGCTCAGATTCCCCTTTACGTCTGGCTGCCCGACGCCATGGAAGGTCCGACGCCGGTCTCCGCGCTGATCCACGCCGCGACCATGGTCACCGCGGGCATTTACATGATCGCCCGCTCCAGCGCGATCTTCAGCCGCGCGCCGCATGCGCTGGAAATCGTGGCCATCATCGGCTGCCTGACCGCAATCTTTGCCGCCATCATCGGCATGGCCCAGACAGACATCAAGCGTGTACTGGCTTACTCCACGGTTTCGCAACTCGGCTACATGTTCCTGGCCTGCGGTGTGGCCGCCTATTCCGCCGGTATCTTCCATCTGATGACCCATGCGTTCTTCAAGGCGCTGCTCTTCCTCGGGGCAGGTTCGGTGATTCACGCGCTGGGCGGCGAGCAGGACATGCGGCGTATGGGCGGCTTGCGAAAGCTCATCCCCAAAACGCACTGGGTCATGCTGTTCGCCACGCTGGCCATCTCCGGCATACCTCCCTTTGCCGGCTTCTTCAGTAAAGACGAGATTCTGGGCCAGGTATTTGCCAACCCGCATGGCGGCAAGCTCCTCTGGGCCATTGGCGCCCTCACCGCCGGGCTTACGGCCTTCTACATGTTCCGCCTGCATTTCATGACGTTTTTCGGCGAACTCAAGCTGGGCGCAGACCTGGGAGAGACACACGCCGCCCCTGCGCCGCACGGCGCGCCTCCGGCGCACGGCCACGATGAACACGGTCACGGCGGAGTGCATGAGTCACCCTGGGTAATGATGGTCCCGCTGTTGATCCTGGCCCTTGGGTCGCTCGTCGCCGGATGGGTGGGCGTTCCGGCGTTCATGGGTGGATCGAACCGCTTTGAAAAGTTCCTGGCTCCTGCCGTCACCAGCACAGCCCAGGCAGCACACACTACGGCTGAGCGCGTGAGCGAATCTGCCGCACAGCCAGAGCAAGGACCACCGGAAAATCCAAATCAGGAAATGGTATTGGCGCTGACTTCGGTCGGTATCGCATTGGTCGGCTTCTTCTTCGCCTGGCTTCTTTACTGCAAAAATCCGGGGTTGCCCGACCGCATCACGGCGAAGATCCATGGGATATATCTGATGGTTCTCCACAAATTTTACGTGGACGAAGGCTACGGGCTGCTCATTGTCAAACCGCTGCTGGCCCTGTCCACCGTGGTCTTCTGGCGCGGCGTTGATCAAGGCATTATTGATGGCCTGGTGAACGGGGCCGGCTCCGCCTCCAAGGGCATCGGCAACGAACTGAGGCGAATGCAGTCCGGCAACCTGCGATCGTATGCTGCATGGGTGGCCATCGGCAGCGCCGCCGTAATTGCTTACATGATCTGGCTGGGGGTGAGCAAGTGAACTCATCGATTCTCACTCTCGTCACCTTCGTTCCAGCAATCGGCGCAGTTTTGCTCATGCTGATGCCACGCAATGACCGCCTTCTGCGCTGGGCTGCGCTCATCATCTCGCTGGTCGCTTTCGGGTTCTCTCTCTATCTTCCTTTCCAGATTGACCACACCAGAACCGGGTTTCAGTTCCCGATCGATATCACTTGGATCAAAGTCGGCAGCGTTGATATCCATTACCATCTTGGCGCCGATGGTATTTCCATGTGGCTTACTCTGTTAACCACGTTCCTGGTGCCGCTCGGAGTCCTGGTTTCCTGGAAATCGATTCACGACCGCGTGAAAGAATTCTTTGTCCTGCTGCTGGTCCTGGAGTCGGCCATGATCGGCGTCTTCCTGGCGCTGGATATGTTCCTGTTCTACGTCTTCTGGGAAGCCACGCTGATCCCCATGGCGCTGATCATCGGTATGTACGGCCATGAGCGGCGAGTCTACGCGGCGGTAAAGTTCTTTCTGTACACAATGGTGGCTTCGGTCTTCATGCTGGCCTCCATCATCTGGCTGTGGGTGCATTACCGTACGTTCGATTATGGACTGCTCCAGGAATCCATCCGGCTGGGCATTGCGCACGGAACCATTAGCGCGGCTGCGCTGCAATGGCTTTTCCTCGGATTCTTTGTCGCCTTTGCTGTCAAGGTCCCTCTGTTCCCGCTGCACACATGGTTGCCGGATGCTCACGTTGAAGCGCCCACCGCAGGCTCCGTTCTGCTCGCCGGCGTGCTGTTGAAGATGGGCACGTACGGCCTTCTCCGATTCAATATCGGACTCTTCCCTGCCCAGGCACATCACAACGCCGTCTGGATCAACACGCTTGCGATCATTGGGATTATTTATGGCGCACTGGTCGCGCTGGTACAGCCGAACCTGAAGAAGCTGATCGCGTATTCGTCCGTCAGCCATCTTGGGTTCGTGGTGCTAGGCATTTTCACCTTTACAGCCGCGGGCACCGATGGCGCCGTTTACCAGATGCTGAACCACGGCGTCTCCACCGGCGCGCTGTTCATGCTGGCGGGCATGCTGTACGAGCGCAAGCACACCTACGAATTCAAGGAATACGGCGGCCTGGCAACCCCCATGCCGGTGTACGCCACGTTCTTCCTGATCGTCGTGCTCTCCTCGGTGGGCCTGCCGCTGTTGAACGGTTTTGTGGGCGAGTTCCTGGTCCTGAGCGGCGCTTTCCAGGCGAACGCAATCTACGGGGTCCTGGCGGCCAGCGGCGTTATCTGGGGCGCCTGCTACCTGCTCTGGATGTATCAGAAGGTCTTTTACGGCCAGATTACGCACGAGAAAAATAAATCTCTGGCTGATCTCGATGGACGCGAACAGATCTCGCTGTGGCCGGTTGCAGTGATGGCGATCGTGATGGGCGTAATTTCTCCGTACTGGATGAAGACGATCGATCCCGCGGTAACAACTATCAACGGATCGCCAACAACAGCAGCCATGACCTCCAATCCCGCAACGGCTGGTGGACAGAAATAAATGAACCCCATTCAAACCGTCGACTACATCCGCATCCTGCCTGAGCTGGTGCTCACCGTATTTGGCATAGCAGTGATGATGATCGATCCCCTGCTCAAGCCGACTACCAGCCGCAAAGGGCTGGGCCTGCTTTCGCTCGCCGGGACTCTGACCGCCATTGCCGCTACGTTTTGTCAGATTGCATGGATGGCCCGCGACGCTTCGTTCCGCAACCCCGGCTGGTTCGGCATGGTGCGTGTGGATGACTTCGCAATTTTCTTCCACATTCTGATTCCCGCCATTTCCGCTGTCTGCATTCTGGCGTCGCTCGAATACCTTGAAACCCAGGGACTGAACACCGGCGAGTATTACGGCCTGATCCTGTTCGGCACCGTGGGCATGATGCTCATGACATCGGCGGTCGAACTGGTGCTGATCTTTATCGCACTGGAAATCTCTTCCATTTCCACCTACATTCTTGCCGGTTACCGCCGCCGTACGGCGTCCAGTACGGAGTCTTCCATCAAGTACTTCCTGCTGGGCTCGTTTGCCACGGCATTTTTTCTTTACGGAGTTGCGCTGATGTTCGGCGCCACCGGTACCACCACCATTCTCGATATTCCCGGCGCCCTGATAAGCCAGGTATCGTCCACCGGACACATTTCCGTTCTGGCTTTCATGGCCACGGCATTGATGATCGTCGGCCTGGGTTTCAAAGTTGCGTCAGCGCCTTTTCATGTCTGGACGCCGGATGTTTATGAGGGCGCGCCGGCCCCCATCGTGGCCTTGATGTCCACTGGCCCGAAAGCTGCTGCTTTCGCAGTGCTGCTGCGGGTACTGTTTGCCACCGCCAGCACGGACTGGTTCTGGCTGATCTGGATTTCTGCCGCACTCTCCATGACGCTGGGTAATTTCGGCGCTTTGCTCCAGGGCAACGTGAAGCGCCTGCTGGCCTATTCGTCGATCGCGCATGCGGGATACCTGCTGGTGGCTTTTGCCGCCTCCAACGACATAGGAATCTCTGCCGCCGTTTTCTACACAGCCGCTTACGCCACCATGAACGTGGGCGCCTTCGCGGTGATCAGCCACTTTGGCTCAACCGGCGAACGGTATGTCACGCTGGACGACTATGCCGGACTGGGCAGGCGCTCACCTCTGCTGGCCTTTACGCTCACGATCTTCCTGCTCTCGCTCATTGGTATTCCCGCCACCGCGGGTTTTCTGGCCAAATATTACGTGTTCACCGCCGCCCTCTCAGCATCGGCAACTGCCCACGGCACAGCCCTGGTATGGCTGACCATTATTGGCGTCGTGAACAGCGCCGTCGCGTCTTACTACTATCTGCGGGTGATCGTGGTTATGTACATGCGCGAGCCCACCGTGGCCGAGCCACCCGCGCCGGCGTCCGCGAGCATGCGCCTGGCCCTGTTGATTGCCGCAGTAGCGACTATATGGCTTGGCGTGGCGCCGGGGCGCGTGCTGGAGCATGCCAGCCGTGCCGCACTTGATCTGCAGCCGAAAAATCGGGCCGCAAGGGTGCTGGTGAATCAGCCGGCAGGAACGACAGCACAAGCCGCGCCTGCTACTCCACCGAAATAGTCACGTCACGCCGCTCAAAGATGGCGGATGCGACCGCCAGGAAAACCAGCGTATAGATACCGGCGGTGATGATGATGGTCCAAAGCCCTTCCACCACTCCAAAGCGATAACCAAGCAGCGTATGCAGCATTCGGGCTACTGGGAAGAACAGGTTCGCCGCGTCCTTGTTCATGCTGCCCGTTGTGAATGCGACGGGCACCAGGAGGGTGCCGGCCGCCGCAGCCGTTGCAAGCAGCGGGTGCAGAAACGTGGAATAGAGCAATCCAGCCGCTGCCGCTGCCATCCCGGAAACACACAGCGCAGCCGCAAGCAGGCCCAGCCCTTCTGTGGGATTTCCTCCCCGGCGGCATAATGCGTAGGCAGCGGCCCAGATCAGGAAACTGAAGAAGGCCGTCATGATTCCGCAGCCGCCCAGGATTCCTGCCAGGTATTCCCAACGGTGAATG
>JBLMYN010000092.1:0-4106 GCA_050258305.1 Actinomycetota bacterium | reverse complement strand
GCAGTTAGCAACTGGCAATTAGCACTTGGCCAAAACGCAAAAACACCTACCACGGAGACACAGAGGCACGGAGAAAAGCCAAGAGCCAAGAGCCAAGAGCCAAGAGCCAAAATCCAAAAACTTACCGCTGATTTCACTGATGACACCGATTGGCGCTGAAGAATCAGCAATTAGCAAATGGCAATTAGCACTTGGCCAAACGCAAAAACACCTACCACGGAGACACAGAGTCACGGAGGAACGTCAGATGCCGGACGCCGGCGAAAATCTGCTTGCGTTCCACGGCAACTACCATCTAAACTTTAGGTCGAAATTGCATGAAAATGGAACTCAAGCTCAAGCAGGCCAGCGCCGCGCTGGGCATTCCGCCCAAGGACCTGCAGAACCTGGTACAGCTTGGGGTGGTGCGTCCACGCCGCCGCAAGAGTCTGTTCGTCTTTGACTTTAATCTTTTGCTGCAGGCAAAAGTCGCATTGTATCTGCGAGATTCGCTGGGGGCGTCGAGCCAGGTACTGGCTGCGGTCACGGCCGCGCTCGATCGCGATCTCAAGAAGACGGGCTCCGCCGGGAGCAGTTTCAAAGACATCTACATACAGGTGCGTCCACGCTGGCGGAGTGAGGCGCTGGAGATGAAAATCCCGCTGAAGTCGCTCGCCCGAGATCTGCAAGAGCAGTTCTCCCGCGCTGCTGCCCGCAACGACGTTCCCCGTGGACGCAAACGTCCTGGCTGGCGCGAAGAAATCACCAGGGCGTTTGAAGAAGCGTCGGAAGCGTTAGCCGGCATCACGGAAGAAGAAATCTTGAAAACAATTCAGGAGTACCGTTCCGAACGCAGAAAGCAGCCGGAGATTGCCGTCGTTGCCAGGTCAAGAAAAAAGACGGCCTAGAGGCGTTGTAGACACATCTGTTCTTGTCGCCGGTATCGCAGCATTCAAGCGCGCGAAACCATCTCCCTCCAATCCCAGCGCCATGCTGATTCGCCAATGGATTGCGGACACAACATTCGTCTGGCTGGTCTCAGATGAGATCGTCAACGAGTACAAAGCGGTACTGGCGCGTCTTCGCGTTCCACCGGCTCTTATCGGTCGGGCTATCAACCTGATCAGCGCTGGCGCGGAGCATCTTCCGGTTTCGCGGACAAGAGATATCTCTCCCGACCCGGGAGATCAGGCTTTTTGCGCCTGTGCCGAGCAGGGAGATGCAGATTTCATTGTTACACTCAATCGCAAAGACTTCCCACAACCACTCTTGAGCGCACACGTCATTGGCCCCGCAGACCCGATTCCCACCACGCGAAAGAAGAAACCCCCAAAGGCCCGCTGAGAACAGCCAGCCCCCAAAACCTTACCGCTGATCCCACTGATAACAATGATGCAGGTTTTGATCTGCGTTTATCTGCGTTTATCTGCGTTCATCTGTGGCTAACTTTGGTTTTCCGATCACGGCGATCACGTTGCGATGTCGGCGATCACGGCGATCCGCTCTATCTGCGGCTAAAGCCTTAGTTGACCATCGGTGACTCCGTCGCGGAGCGCCCGATTTCACGCGCAATCCGTGCTATTCTCATCCAGCAGGTCCCAGCCATGAAGTTTCCGTTCGCACACCCGACCGGCCCTGAGCCGGCGGAGAGGAAGATTTTCGGCCGCAGCGTGGTGGTCGGGCTGCTGGTGCTGACGGCCGCGCTCGCCGGCGTGCTGGTGGGACTGATCATTGTTTATTCCACTGACCTGCCGCAGATCGGCGAACTGGAACGCTATCGCCCCAGCACCATCACTGAGCTGTATGACAGCCGCGGACGCGTGATTGGGCAGTTTGCGCTGCAGCGCCGCGTGATCGCCCAGTACAGTGATTTTCCCTGGGTCCTGCGCGAGGCCATTCTCTCCACCGAAGACAAGAATTTTGAGCGCCACTGGGGCATCAATTTCTGGCGCGTGCTGGGCGCCACGGTGCGCGACCTTGAGACCAACCGGCGGGCCGAGGGAGCGTCCACGCTCACGATGCAGTTGAGCCGCAACCTGTTTCTCTCCCCGGAGCGCCACTTCAGCCGCAAGGTCCAGGAAGCCATGCTGGCCATCCAGATTGAGCGCCACTTCACCAAGGAACAGATCTTCACGCTCTACGCCAACCAGATCTTTCTGGGATCGGGCGTCTACGGGTTTGAGGCCGGAGCGGAGTACTACTTTTCCAAACGCGCTAAAGACCTGACGCTGCCGGAAGCCGCGCTGCTGGCCGGACTGCCCAAGGCCCCGGTGGCGCTCTCTCCCATCAATTTCCCTGACCGCGCGCTCAAACGCCGCAACCTGGTGATCAACAACATGCTGGAAGACGGCAAGATCACCCGCGATGAAGCCAATCAGGCCAAGGCGTCGCCGCTGCGCCTGAACCTGGAGCCGGAAACTTCACCTGCGCCGTACTTTGTGGAAGAGGTCCGGCGGCAACTGGAAAAGAAGTATGGATCCGACCAGGTGCATGAAGGCGGGTTGCGTGTTTACACGTCACTCAATCTCGACCTGCAGCGCGCCGCGCAACGGGCCATGCTGGACGGCCTGGCCGCTTACGAGCGCCGCCACGGCTGGAAAGGCCATCTGCGCAACGTGGTGCGCGAGGGCGAAAGCCTGGACCGCTGGCAGGACCCGGACTGGCAGCAGCCGATTGCGCCCGGCACCTACATGCACGGGCTGGTGGTGGATATTGGGCTGCAGTTCGCCAAAATCAAGCTGGGCCGATACAGCGCGCAGATTGGTCCGAACGAACTCAAGTGGACGGAAGCGAAGCTGCCGCACAAGATCCTTTCCGTGGGCGATGTGGTGTATGTGAAGGTGCTCGCACTGAACACCGAGCTGAACACGGCGCGTGTTTCACTGGAGCAGGAGTCCGGCGTGCAGGGCGCGCTGCTGGCCATTGATAACGCCACGGGAGACGTGAAGGCGATGGTCGGCGGGCGCGACTTTGACGAATCAAAATTCAATCGCGCCACGCAGGCGATGCGCCAGACCGGCTCATCGTTCAAGCCGTTCGTCTACACGGCGGCCATTGATCGCGGCGCCGAGCCGGACGACAAAATCGTGGACGAGCCCACCACGTTTGACAGCAACGGAACGCCCTATACGCCGCATAACTTTGATCGCCGCTTTGAAGGCTCCATCACCTTGCGGCACGCGCTGGCCGAGTCGCGCAACGTCCCGGCGGTGAAGCTGGCGGCGCAGCTTGGCATGCCCACGGTCGCCGAGTACGCGCGGCGGTTCGGCATTACGTCACCGCTGCCGCCCTATCTGCCGGTGGCGCTGGGCGCGGCTGATCTCACGCTGTTTGAGCAGACGTCGGCGTTTACGGTCTTTCCCAATGACGGCGTTCTGCTGCGGCCGCGGCTGATCACAAAAGTCACTGACTACAACGGGCACGTGCTGGAGGAAGATTATCCTGAAGCCAGGGACGTAACCAGCACGCGCACGGCGCGCATCATGGTGCAGTTGCTGGAAGGCGTGGTGCAGCACGGGACGGCATTCGCGGCGAAAAAGCTGAGGCATCCGCTGGCCGGCAAGACCGGGACGACCAACGATTACACGGACGCGTGGTTCATTGGCTTCTCACCCAGCATCACCTGCGGCGTGTGGATGGGCTACGACGAAAAGAAAACTCTGGGCGCCGACGAGACCGGCGCGAAAGCGGCGCTGCCCATCTGGATGGATTTTATGCGCGCGGCGCTGGCCGATCCGGCGCGGCGTCAGGAAGCCTTTGAGCCTCCGCCGCCGGGCAAGAAAAATGTGGTGCGGCGGGCTGCCATCGCTCTGCCGAAACCGGCGGGCGCAGCTTTGCGGCGGTGACGCTTTTCGTTGAAAGAGGAGGCGGGCGAAGAGTTGCCCCGGGCATTTTTTCGATTGCGGCGTTTCGGAATGGTCTTGATTTCGCGACGGCTCGCAACGGCTATTGAACTGTGGGGTCGGAGGGGCCAATTCTCATCTTTACCGGCTTTCCCAGCCCGTATTGTTCGGCGGCTTTCTCCTGCGCCTGGCGGATGCCGTCAGCGAACTCTTCAGCCGTGAGCGATCCGATCTCTCCGTGTTTGGGGCACCTGAAGCGGACGCTGGTTCCTGCTGTCGCCATCT
>JBLMYN010000091.1:0-5416 GCA_050258305.1 Actinomycetota bacterium | reverse complement strand
CACCGGGAAACCGCAACTCAATCGTTCTTTTTTGCGTATACGCTTTCGCCAGCAGCTCGTTCGGATCGGGCTGACGCAGCATCCGCACACCGAGCAGAACTGCCACGGCTGCAACCGCTATTGCTCCTCCGGCCCAAACCAAACGCGACAACCACGGGAACCGCGCCTTCTCAATCTGGCGCTGTCCTGCGCCGGCTTTTTGATCAGGCTGCCGCTCTTCCGCGAACGGCGTTCCTGCCAGGCTGGTTGCCACTGCCCGCTGCCTGTCCGGTTGCGCCGTCCCCAGAGAAGCCACTACGGCCTCAACTTCCTCAGTCGGCTGTGTCGTCGCATCTTCAGCGGCTTCACGCAGGCGCATCCCGCAGTAGTCGCACCGGGCAGCATGTTCCGTGAGTTCCGATAATCGGCTTCCATCCACCAACCCGGCTGCCAGTTCCAGCCACACGCTTTCTTCGGGGCAGTCGTCCCTGCGGGTCGGCGCCGCCCCTGCCCTGAGACGCCCAAGCGTGAGATTGATACTGGAGTATTGTGCGGCCACAGATCGGCAGTACTCGCAGTTCTCCAGATGCCGCTGCGCCTCCTGCGCTTGCGCGCCGTCGACGCTTGTGATGGCTGGCCCGGTTCCCGCAAAGCGAACCAGTTCCAGTTCCTGCGGCGTCAGATGCGAATCCGCTGGCCTCACCTTTGCCCTTCTCCCTTAGTGAACGCCTTCGGCTCGGAAATGCCTTCACTCTCGGGGAGATTTTGTCCCTGGACTAAGGCTTCGGCAAGAAGGACCCTAAGGCGGTGCAGGACGCTTTCTATGCCCTTGGTTTCCGGGCCTGATGAGGAAATAGTGGCGATCTCTTGCGCAGTAAACCCCTGCCGGTAGTATAGCCAGAAGATCTGTCGATCACGTGTGCTGCACTTCTCCACCAGTACACGATCAATCTGCTGAATCAGGATCTCAAGCTCAATTTGCTTTGCGCCGGCGGCGTGTCCGTCAGGAACAAAGCACTCGACTGTATCGAAGTCAGCGAAACCCAATCCAGAACCACGCTTTTCTGAATCTCGCGCCCGAAAATAGTCACGGGCAACGTTTCCTGCCGTCACTTTTAGCATCCCGTAAAACGCATCTGGGTGTCTGGACTTGAATTTTCTCAGCAGTCGACGGTTATTGGCACATATCTTTATATAGGTGTCCTGTACCAAGTCTTCGATCACAGCATTGCTGCGCTCGTCCCAGGCATAGGCAATCCGTACCACCACGGAAGCGATCAGCTTGTGAAACCGGCGAACGAACTCCGCCCAGGCATCTGGGTCTTCCGAATAGGCACAAACCTGGATCAGTTCTTCGACTGTCAAGGAGGAGTATTTCATCTTGCCGTGGCGCACTCTTTTAGGACTTAGCGCGAAACGATACCAGTATTCATCGTGGAAAGCTATTACAAAAGAAGAACCTGGGTACTGAAAACCGTCAATTGTGAGGCGCGGATGCTGACAGCGGGGAGGCTCGGCGTTCGCAGTTGGAACGAGCCAGGATCGTCCGTTGAAGGAATCCGACCTTTTGTGGAATCAGCCCTTTGCGGTATCCTCCTCTGTCATTCTGGAGGATACCGTGCTTTCATTTCTGCGCCGGATGATCCCGGCGGCCGTCATCGGTACGCTCGTATTTTTCAGCTTCACAACCAGCGCGCACGCACAACAAGCTCCGCAGACCAAGCCCAAGCGCAAGGTCCAGATGGTCCCGCCGGCGCGAGAGCCGCGCATGCCGCTGAAGCGCCACGCCAACCACAACGGCCGGCATGCCGGCCAGGCACAGCCGGGGCCGCTGGCCCAGCTTGATCCCGCGCTGCTCAACTCGCTGAAATGGCGGAATATAGGCCCTTACCGAGCCGGACGCACGCGCGCCATCGGCGGCGTGCCCAGCGAGCCCAGCGTCTTTTATGTTGGCGTGTGCAACGGCGGGGTGTGGAAGACCAACGATTTTGGCCGCACCTGGCAGCCTATTTTTGATCACGAGCCCACCGGCTCCATCGGCGCCATTGCCGTCTCGCAGTCCGATCCCAACATTGTTTATGTCGGCAGCGGCGAAGGGCTGCACCGCCCTGATCTCTCCGTGGGCGACGGCATCTACAAATCCACCGACGCGGGCAAGACCTGGACGCATCTCGGCCTGCGCCAGGGCCAGCAGATTCCCGAGCTCGCCGTCGATCCGCACGACCCCAACAAGGTTTTCGCCGCGGTGGCCGGCCACCCGTACGGCCCCAATCCTGAGCGCGGCATCTTCCGCTCCACCGATGGCGGCCAGAACTGGCAGAAAGTTCTGCCCGGCGGCGACCATGCCAACGATGAAAACATCGGCGCTTCTGACGTTCTGATTGATCCCACCAATTCAAACATCGTCTACGCCACACTGTGGGAAGCCCGCGAAGGCCCGTGGGAGAACGCAGCGTGGAACGGCCCGAACGGCGGCATCTTCAAATCGACGGACGGCGGCGCAACCTTTACGCAGCTTACCGGCGGGCTGCCGAAAGACGTGGTGCAGGCGCATATCGCCATTTCGATGAGCAATCCGCAGCGGCTCTTCGCTTCTGTCGCGACGAAAGAAGGCGTGAAGCTCTACCGCACCGATGATGGCGGCGCCAACTGGGCTGTCGCCACCAGTGACACGCGTCCCGCTGGGCGCATCGGCGGCGGCGACCTGCCGGAGCCCGGCATCGATCCCAAGAATCCTGACGTCATCTACATGACCAGCACAGTTACGTGGAAGTCCACCGACGCGGGCAAGACCTGGACCGGCTTCCGCGGCGCTCCCGGCGGCGACGACTACCAGAACATCTGGATCAATCCCAACGATCCGCGCATCATCCTGCTTGCCAGCGACCAGGGCGCGATTGTGACCGTGAATGGCGGCGAGAGCTGGAGCTCCTGGTACAACCAGTCCACCGCGCAGATGTACCACGTGAATGCAGACAACGCTTTCCCCTATCGCCTGTGCAGCGGCCAGCAGGAGAGCGGCTCAGCCTGCGTCTCCAGCCGAGGTGATGACGGCCAGGTCACCATTCGCGAATGGCACCCCGTGGCGGCGGAAGAGTACGGCTACGTGGTCCCTGATCCGCTGAACCCTGACATTGTCTACGGCGGCAAGCTTACGCGCTATGATCGCCGCACCGACCAGGCCCAGAACATCATCCCCAAAGCGTTCCGCTCGCAGGATTTTCGCGTTCTGCGCACCGAGCCCATCGTGTTCTCGCCCATCGACCCTGAAATGCTGTTCTTCGCTTCGAACGTCTTGTGGAAGACCACCGACGGCGGCAAAAACTGGCAGCAGATTTCGCCTGACCTCACGCGCAAGACTTATCCTCTGCCGGCCAGCATCGGCATCTACAGCAACCAGCCCAGCGCCAAGGCCACGCAACGCGGCGTGATTTATGCAGTCGCGCCCTCGCCCAAGGATCTGAACCTTATCTGGGCGGGCACGGACGACGGCCAGATCCAGGTCACCCGCGACGGCGGCAAGCACTGGACCAACGTGACGCCGCCGGATATGACGGCGTTCCAAAAGGTCTCCGTCATGGAGGCCAGCCACTTTGACCCACAGACGGCCTACGCGGCCATCAACACGATTCGCCTGGATGATCTCCGCCCGCACATCCTGCGCACTCACGACGGCGGCAAGACCTGGACTGAGATCGTCAACGGCATTCCCGCTGACGAAAACGTCAATGCCGTGCGAGAAGACCCCGTGCGCCGCGGACTGCTGTTTGCCTCCACGGAGCGCGCGGTTTACGTCTCCGTCGATGACGGCGATCACTGGCAGTCTCTGCGCCTGAACATGCCGGCCAGCTCCGTGCGTGACGTCATTATTAAGAATGATGATCTCGACGCCGGAACGCACGGCCGCGGCTTCTGGATTCTGGATGACATTACACCGCTGCGCCAGATTGACCAGAAAATTCTGTCTTCGCAAGCGCATCTCTTCAAGCCGCAAACCGCTATGCGCGTCCGCTGGGACATGAATACTGATACGCCGCTGCCGCCCGACTTCCCTGCCGGACAGAACCCGCCCGACGGCGCCATCATCGACTACTACCTGCAATCCGCGCCCAGCGGCCCGGTCACGCTGGAAATCAAAGACCGTGCAGGCAAAGTCGTGCGCAAGTATTCGAGCGCCGACAAGCCTGAGCCCATTGATCCCATGCTGAACATCCCCACGTACTGGGTGCGTCCGCCGCAGGTGCTTTCCGCCGAAGCCGGCATGCATCGCTTCCTGTGGGACATGCATTACCCAGACGTGCCCGGCGCTGAGAAGGAATATCCCATCTCTGCCGTGCCGCACAACACCGTGCCGCAACCCACCGGGCCGTGGGTGATGCCCGGCGAATATACCGTGGTGCTGACCGTGGATGGCAAGAGCTACTCGCAGCCGCTTGCGGTCAAAATGGATCCGCGCGTCAAGACGCCGATGACCGGTCTGCAGGAGCAGTTCGCCATGTCAGACCAGGCTTACAACCGCCTGCTCACACTGGTTCCCGCGGTCAATCAGGGAACGCAATTGCGCAAACAGGTGGAAGACCGGCTGAAAGCTGCGCCTCAGGGCAGCGAAGCCGCGACGGCGCTCACGGAGTTTAATGATCGCCTGAATGCCGTGCTTGGTCCGCCCAGGCAACGTTTCGCTCCGCCCAGCAATGTGCCCAGCCTCTCTGCACTGCGGGCAAAATACGGCATTCTCTTCGGCATGCTTCAGGAAGTAGACGCGACGCCTACCGCTGAGGCGAAGACTGCGCTTGCCGCGCTGGAAAAGCAACTGCCTCCGCTACTGCGGCAATGGCAGGAGCTGAAAAGCAAGCAACTGCCGGCAACCAATGAAAAACTGAAGAGTGCCGGCCAGCCCGAGTTGACGCTGGCCGCATTGAACGCGAATGCTCACGCGGTTGTGAGGGCAAGAGACAAGGACGAGCAATAGTTCTCTTTTTGCGATCGCTATCCGTGCGGAGCGAGGAATCTGCTTTCCCTCGCTCCGCCTAGTCGCAAGCTGATTGACACGCCGTGCCCTGGTTGAGTACTCTCGGGCCACCGGAGTCGCCCATGAACACACGGTTTGTCTGCTTCTGTTTCTCTCTGCTCCTCACCGCCTTACCTGTTCTCGCTGATGGCGGCCATCATCACCTCATGCCCGGCGATACTGTGGGCACGGTTTCTTTTCCCACATCGTGCGCGCCTGCAGTGCAGAAGGATTTCGAGCACGGAGTGGCGCTGCTGCACTCGTTTGAATACGAGATGGCGGACAACCAGTTCAAAGAAGTTGCAAAGCACGATCCGCCATGCGCCATGGCGTACTGGGGACAAGCCATGACCTTCTATCACGAGCTCTGGAACCGCCCCAGCAAAGATGATCTCAGGCATGCCGGACCGCCCACAGCGCCGCCTGCGT
>JBLMYN010000090.1:0-2979 GCA_050258305.1 Actinomycetota bacterium | reverse complement strand
ACCTGAACAAGAAACGGCTCGACGCGCGCAACGACGTGCTGGACGAGATTCTGCCGGAAGCCTTTGCAGTGGCGCGCGAGGCGGGCCGGCGCGCGCTCAACATGCGCCACTTTGACGTGCAGTTGATCGGCGGCATGACGTTGCACCAGGGCAAGATCGCCGAAATGAAAACCGGCGAAGGCAAAACGCTGGTGGCAACGCTCCCCGTTTATCTCAACGCTCTCTCCGGCGACGGCGTCCACGTGGTTACGGTGAACGATTACCTGGCCAAGCGCGACGCCGAATGGATGGGCAAGCTCTACCGCTTTCTGGGCCTGAGCGTGGGCGTGATTGTGCACGACCTGGACGATGAAGAGCGCCGGGAAGCCTACGCCGCCGACGTGACCTACGGCACGAACAACGAGTTCGGCTTCGACTACCTGCGCGACAACATGAAGTTCGACGTGAAAGATTGCGTGCAGCGCGGGCATAACTTCGCCATCGTCGACGAAGTGGACTCCATCCTGATTGACGAAGCCAGGACGCCGCTGATCATCAGCGGTTCAAGCGATGAATCCACCGACAAGTACGATCGCGCCGACCGCGTGATTCCACACCTGGAAAAAGGCGAGGAGATAGAAAAGGCGCCGGGCGAGCCGCCCGAGTACACCGGCGACTACGTGGTTGACGAAAAGCACAAGAACGCAACCATCACCGACGAGGGCTGGGAAAAAGTAGAACGCCTGCTGGGCATTGACAACATTGCCGACCCGGAAAACTGGCCCATGAAGCACCATGTGGAAACGGCCATCAAGGCGCACTCCATCTACCACAAGGACATTGAATACGTGGTGAAGGACGGCGAAGTCATTATTGTGGACGAGTTCACCGGCCGGTTGATGCCGGGACGCCGCTGGTCAGACGGGTTGCACCAGGCGATTGAGGCCAAGGAAAAGGTCAAGATTGAGCGTGAGTCGCAGACGCTGGCCACAATTACCTTCCAGAATTACTTCCGCATGTACAAAAAGCTGGCCGGCATGACCGGCACCGCGGAAACGGAAGCGGCCGAGTTCGACAATATCTACAGGCTCCAGGTTAGCGTGATACCCACGAACCGCCCACTGCTGCGCAAGGAAAACCCGGACGTTGTCTATCGCACCGAGAAGGAAAAATACTTTGCGGTGGCGGATGAGATCCAGAAGATCAGCGTGGAAGGCCGGCCGATCCTGGTGGGCACCACCTCGATCGAAAAATCCGAGCGGCTTTCTGACCTGCTCAAACGCAAGCAGGTCAAGCACGTGGTGCTGAACGCCAAGTTCCACGAGAAGGAAGCGGAAATCGTGGCCCAGGCAGGCCGCCTGAATATGGTAACCATTGCCACGAACATGGCCGGCCGCGGTACGGACATTCTGCTGGGCGGCAATCCGGACATCATGGCGCGCCAGGAGCTGGTGAAGAAGGGAATTGCCCAGCAACTGCGCGCGGCCGCCGGCGAGGTTGCGCTGGAGCAGGACACCTCAGACACGACCATCTTCTACTACAACGGGCAGGAGTACAAATGCCCGCTGGACAAGTGGAACGATGCCTATAACAAGTACAAAACAGAAACCGACGCCGAGCACGAAAAAGTTGTGGCTACCGGCGGGCTGCACATTGTAGGCACGGAACGGCACGAGTCGCGGCGCATTGACAACCAGCTTCGCGGACGCGCAGGCCGCCAGGGCGACCCCGGATCCTCACGCTTCTTCCTGTCGCTGGAAGACGACCTGATGCGCATCTTCATGCCCAAAGGGTGGGTTTCCACCCTGCTGCAGAAGTTGGGCATGGAAGAAGGCGTGCCGATTGAATCGCGCATGATCTCCAAGCGCATTGAAGCCGCGCAGAAGTCGGTGGAAGCACAAAACTTTGAGTCGCGCAAACACCTGCTGGAATATGACGACGTGATGAACAAGCAGCGTGAGGCCGTCTATGGTCTGCGCAAAGAGCTGTTGTCCGGCGTCGACCAGAAAGAGCTGATTCTGGAAGATTACGTGGCCGGCATGGTGGCCGAGGCGCTGGATAAATTCATTCCCCGCAACGTCCACGCCGACCAGTGGGACACGGAAGGGCTTCGCCGTTACATGCTGGAGACCTTTGGGCTCGACCTGGGCAAGGCGGGAATTGATCCGGACCAGCTCAACCGCCAGGAACTGGGCGACGGGATTTTCGAAAAGCTCGAGGAACATTACACCGCCAAAGAGAAGCAGATCGGCGCAGATGCCATGCGCTATCACGAACGCATGATCATGCTGAGCGTCCTGGATACGCAGTGGAAAGACCACCTGCTCAACATGGACCACCTGAAAGAGGGAATCGGGCTGCGCGGCTACGGCCAGCACGATCCGCTGGTGGAGTACAAACGCGAATCGTTTGACGTGTTTGAAGGCATGATGCAGCGGTTCCAGGAGGAGACGGTCCGCTATCTGTTCCATATACAGCTGGTGGAGGCTTCGTCGGCTTCGGCCGTGGCTGCCGCAGCCGAAGGCAATGGCGACGAGCAGCAGGCGGCTGCTCCACGCAAACGCGCTTCGACGTCCATCGACGAACTGGAAGCGCAGTTCCAGCGGCGCAAAAAACGTGAGCTGCAGGAAGCGCGCATGGCCGGCTCGAACGGCAACAGCGCGCCGCAACAGGTGGTGCGCGGCCAGGCCAAAGTCGGGCGCAATGATCCGTGCCCGTGCGGGTCAGGAAAGAAATACAAGAAGTGTCACGGAGCGGGAACGACAGCGTAGGCCGGTTTTACAGTTTCTGAGGAAGCGCGGCCAACCTGGGGCATTTGCCTTCGGTTGGCCGGTTTGTTCTTTAACAACTGAATATGGGTACTGGCGCGGTCAGCCTTTTTTGAAAAGCTGACCGGCAGATTCAGGTGATCCTTAGTGATTACCGCGATCGCCACCGCCGCGAGGCCCGCCACCACCGCCGCCGCGAGGTCCGCGTCCACGGCCACCGCGTCCGTGTCTG
>JBLMYN010000089.1:0-16351 GCA_050258305.1 Actinomycetota bacterium | reverse complement strand
GGGATTAGCCAGGCCCTGGGCCTTGTGGCAGCCACAACCACAGATGCCACGAACATTTATATAGTGCTTACGGCCCGCAGCCTGAATCCCAACCTCAAAATTATCGCCCGAGCCAGCGAAGAGCGCGCGCAGAAGCACCTGAAGACCGCGGGCGCTGACGTAGTGATTTCACCGTATCTCGCTGCCGGGCACCGTATTGCGCAGAGTTTTCTGCGTCCCAAGGTGCTGGACTTCCTGGACATCGCCACTGCCCGTTCCGGTACGTTCGAGATGATCATCGAAGAGATCCGGGTGGCGCAGGGATCTGCGCTGGCCCATGCCACGGTCGGCAGTTCAGGCATTCATCATCACTTCGGCATCATGATCCTGGCCATTCGCCGCGCCGACGGCGACACACGCTTCAACCCCGTTGCCCAGGACACGATTCGCGCCGGAGATTACCTCATCGCCATGGGCGAGCCCTCGCAACTGGCGAAGCTGGAGGCCCTGGCCGGCCAGTCTGCTGCTCAAGTCCCATGAAGATCGTCACGGCGGCGGAGATGCGCGAGATCGACCGCCTCACCACGGAAAAGTACGGCGTGCCATCACTCACGTTGATGGAGAATGCCGGCACGGCCGTGGCCGAGTTTGCGCAGAAGCATTTCGACTTCAAGACGGTCTGCGTCGTCTGCGGCAAAGGCAATAATGGCGGCGATGGCTACGTGGCCGCGCGCAAGCTGCATGAAGCAGGGAAGCAGGTTGCCGTCATGATCCTGGCCAAATCTGCAGAAGACCTGCGCAGCGATGCGGCGGAGATGTTCAAAAAGCTTCCGGTTACGCCGCTGTGGGTCAGCGAAGAACAGCAATTCGAGAAAGCTGAAGTGCAGCAGGCGCTCAAAGCTGAGCTGATCATCGATGGAATGCTGGGCACGGGTTTTAAGCCGCCGATCAAAGGCATTGCCGCGAAGGCGGTGGGACTGATCAATAAGGCAGAGGGTTGGGTGGTCGCGGTAGATATGCCTTCCGGCATGGATGCCGATAGCACGGAGCCGTACGAATCGGATTCGGTCTTTGTCCGCGCCGATGCCGTAATCTCGTTTACCGCTCCCAAACCAGTGCTGGTTTTTGGAAATGTGACCGATGGCCCAATCGCCATAGCCGGCATCGGCTCGCCACAGAGACTTATCTCATCGGTGAGCACTCTGCGCGAGGAGGTTCTCACTGCGGCAGACATGCGCGGAGCGGTCGCGCCACGCAAAGCTGACGCCCACAAGGGAAGCTTTGGCCATGTGCTGGTGGTTGGAGGCTCGGTGGGCAAATCCGGCGCCGCGGCCATGGCCGGTATGGCTGCGCTGCGCACAGGGGCTGGGCTGGTGACCGTGGCCTGCCCCAAATCAGTGCAGCCGGAAGTAGCAATGCACGCTCCTGAACTGATGACGCAACCCTTAGAGGAAACTCCAGAGGGGACAATTTCTGTCCTGGCGTTGGCGAACAGAGAGAGTTGGCTGAAAGATAAGTTTGTGGTCGTGATCGGCCCGGGGATCTCCCGCAATGAAAAAACTGCAGAGTTTGTTCGCGATCTTGTGGGAATCTGCTCGGGGTTCACCGTCATTGATGCTGACGGTCTCAACGCATTTTCCGGCCAGATGGAAGAGTTGCAGCCCGACAAAGATGCGTTGCCAGTGGTAATACGCGTACTCACGCCCCATCTGGGGGAAATGTCGCGTCTGACGGGTATCCCGATTGGCAATATTCAAAAAAACCGAGTCGCTACAGCACTAAAGGTCGCGATTGAAACTCACTGCTGCGTGGTGTTAAAGGGCCACCGCACGATCATCGCCAGCCCCGACGGATACGTCTGGATCAACACAACAGGCAATCCCGGAATGGCAAAAGGCGGATCTGGAGACGTGCTTTCCGGGATGATCGCGGCAATGCTGGGGGAGTATATGCGCCAGAGCGGCGGATTTTTTTGGAATGCAGCGTGGGACGAGAATACAGAATGCAACGATCGGGAGAGTGCCGAGCTGGTTCGCATTGTTTCCAAAATGGATCCGGAAGCGAAATGGATCCAAGAGAAACATCGTGAGTACGAAAGAACGCACGATCCAAAGGTCGGGCAGGAGCTCCACGCGCTATCGGAGAAGAAGGCGCGGCAGGCGTTGACTGTTCTGAATTGTCTCGACGTGAGCCAGGCTGTTTACCTGCACGGGCTGGCCGGCGACATCGCCCGCGATCTCTACGGTGAGCGCTCCATGGTCGCCGGTGACATTATCAACTGCATTGGCGAAGCATTCGCGGTCTGCGAAGATGAAAGCTACAGCAAATTTGCCTACATCCAGCGATGAAGACCTTCCACACCCACTCCGCCGAAGAGACGACCGAGCTCGGCCGGCAGCTTGCCGCCGAACTCAAGCCCGGAAGCGTTGTCCTGTTGCGCGGTGATTTGGGGGCAGGGAAGACCACGCTGGTCAAAGGCATTGCTGAAGGCTTCAATGCCGCCGATGCCGGGGCCGTCACCAGCCCCACCTTTACTCTCATCCACGAATATCGCGGCCCTGAGGTCACGCTCTACCATATCGATCTTTACCGCATCGATACCCAGCGCGAACTCGATACGCTGGCCCTCGACGACCTGATGGAGCCGAACACGATTCTCTTGATCGAATGGGGGGAGAAGTTCGAGCGGTTCAGGAAAGAGCGGGATGTGGAGATCGCGATCGAGCATTTGGGTGGCGACGATCGCTTAATTCAGCTGACAAACTAAAGTCCTTTGAAACACGGAGGGGCGGGAGGAAGCGGAGAAATTTTTGAACTGCGTTCTGCCTTGAATCAGCTTTCATCTGCGTTGATCAGTGGCGAAAAGGTTTTCTCCGTGTCTCTGTGTTTCCGTCGCGGGTGTTAAGGTTTCCCGGCGGCGTAGTTCGTATAACCATCACCAGCAGCCACACCCCATTCAGTACAAACAACGCCGTCGCCGGGATCAGGTATCTGCTCACAGAAATGCCCCGCAATACGCACCACACCACTCCCACGCCGATCAGCAGGTCGATCACGGTATAAATGGCGAGGATTCTGATCTTCGGCATCAGAAGCCCATGATGTTGTAGCCGCAGTCCACGTAGATGGTTTCACCCGTGATACCGGAGCTCAGTTCGGAACAGAGGAACAGGGAGGTTTCGCCGACCTCCTTTACATCCACGTTGCGCTTCAGCGGAGCATGTTCGGCGTGGTTTTTGAGCATCTGGGTGAAGTCGCCCACGCCGCGGGCCGCCAGTGTCTTGATCGGCCCGGCCGAGATCGCGTTAACCCGGATCTTATTCGGACCAACGCTGTTCGCCAGGTAGCGGACCGTGGCTTCCAGTGAAGCCTTGGCCACGCCCATCACGTTATAGCCGGGCACGACCTTTTCTGCGCCGAAGTAGCTCAGCGTCACAATGCTGCCGCCCTCGCTCATCAGGGGCGCAGCCGCCCGTGTAACCGCGATCAGGGTATAAACGCTCACATCATGGGCAATGCGAAAGGCCTCGCGCGACGTGTTGAGAAAATCGCCGTGCATCGCGTCGGCAGGAGCAAAGGCAACGCAGTGTGCCAGGGCATCAATGCGGCCGTAACGGTCTTTCAAGCGCGCAAAGAGTTGATCAATCTCTGAGTCGTTTGAGAGGTCGCATTGGAAACCCTCCGCATTTGGCAGCGCGGCAATCAGATCGTGCGCTTCAGCCTTCAGGCGCTCGTTCTGATAGGTGATGGCCAGCCTGGCGCCGGCGGCGCTCAGGCTCTGGGCGATGGCCCAGGCGATGCTGCGTTTGTTGGCGACTCCGAAAACAACGGCGTTCTTGCCTTCCATGCTGAGCATAAAAATGTCCTCGCTTCGAAACCGGACAGGATAACAGGAATCACAGCATGGTTGTGACCAGAGATGCGTCTCCCACGCCGGTAAGCCACTTAGTCCTGTGCGCGACGAAAAAACTTATTTACAAAGCGGAGCCGGGGGCCTAACATTCTCTGCAAATTCCGGTGCACTTCCTGAAGTCTGAAGTGTACAGATGCTTGAAAACCTAGCCGAGTGCTCGAATTCTGGCTCACCGGCACGAACGCCCAAAGAGGAGGCGACCGCTATGGGCTTATCTCGACGTGAGTTCTTCAAAGTGGGAACCGGCAGCGCGGCAGCGCTACTTCTTGGTTTTGATGCCCGCCCGGCCCTCGCGCAAGCGAAAGAATTAAAGATCGCTCGCACAACTGAAACCCGTTCCACATGTCCTTATTGTTCCGTGAGCTGCGGCGTCATCATTCATACGCTGGGCGATAAGGCCAAGAACGTGACCGCGCAGGTAGTGCATGTGGAAGGCGACCCCGATCATCCCATCAATCGCGGTACGCTGTGCCCCAAGGGTGCATCACTTTACCAGGACATCCTCAATGACCGCCGCCTGCTCAAGCCGCAGGTTCGGCGCCCCGGGTCCACCCAGTGGGAAGACATCTCATGGGACCAGGCCGTTGATGAGATTGCCCACCACATAAAGAAGACGCGCGACGAAACCTTCATTGAGAAGGACGCCAACGGCAAGACCGTGAACCGTTGTGAGACCATCGGGTTCAACGGCGGCTGTACTGACACCAACGAATTCAACTTTCTGGTCGTCAAGACCATGCGCAGCCTGGGGGTCTGCTACCTGGAAAACCAGGCCCGTGTTTGACACGGCCCCACGGTCTCCAGTTTGGGGCCCACATTCGGACGCGGCGCAATGACCAATGGCTGGACGGACATGAAGAACACCGACATGATGCTCATCATGGGCGGCAATCCAGCTGAAAATCATCCCTGCGGTTTCAAGTGGCCGGTTGAAGCCAAACGCAACCGCAATGCCAGGATGCTGGTGGTGGATCCACGATTCACCCGTACCGCATCCGTGGCTGATATGTTCTGCCAGATTCGCGCGGGCACAGACATCGCCTTCCTGGGCGGCGTGATCAATTACGCCCTGCAGAACAACCGCATCAACAAGGAATACGTCGTCAATTACACGAACGCTGCCTTTCTGATCAAGAAGGGTTTCAAGCTTCCCGAGGATGGCCTGTATTCCGGGTACGATCCGGCGACGATGAGTTACAACGCTTCCTCGTGGAATTACGAGGAGGGCGGGAACGTAACAGGGACTGCGGCGGCTGCCATCGCAGCGGGCGACGGCCCGGCCAAGAGCGATGCGGGGTCGCATGCTGCTCCGGCGCCTGCAGGATTGCCGCCGAACGTCGCCTACGACACCTCGCTCGAACATCCACGTTGCGTTTATCAGCTCCTCAAGAAGCAGTATTCCCGGTACACGCCGGAAATGGTCGAGAGCATCACCGGCATACCCAAAGAGCAGTTCGTGAAAGCGGCTGATTTCTTCACTTCCATCCGCAAGGACGGGGACACGAAGAAGGTCGCCACCATTATCTACGCGGTCGGCTGGACGCAGCATACTTACGGCACCCAGATCATCCGTACTGCATGCATGCTGCAGCTTCTGATGGGCGATGTGGGACGCGCCGGCGGCGGGGTGAACGCGCTGCGCGGCCATTCCAACATCCAGGGCGCAACGGACATGGCGGGCGTCTTCGATATCCTGCCCGGTTATCTGAAGATACCAGTCGTTGCGGACACGGATTTCAAGACCTATCTGGCCCGCATCACTCCCAAACCGGCCAAGCCGAAAGAGTGGGACTCGTTTAACTACTGGTCCAACACTCCCAAATTTGCCACCTCTTTCCTCAAAGCGATGTATGGCGACGCCGCAAAGAAAGAGAATGATTTTGCTTTCCACTATCTGCCCAGGATCGACCGCAAGTACAACTGGGCGAATATGTGGGACGAAATGTACCGGGGCAAGGTCAAGGGCCTGCTGACGTTCGGCATGAACGGCGTCATGATCGGCCCGGATTCTCAGAAAAACATTGAGGCGCTCAAGAAGGCCGACTGGCTGGTGGTTTGCGAGATTTATCCCGATGAAACCAGCAGCTTCTGGGAGTCGCCCGGCATCAGCGACGCCGATAAAAAGCAGATCAATACTGAGGTTTACCGCCTTCCCGGCGCGGGTTTCGCCGAAAAAGACGGCACCTTCGTCAATTCGGCACGCTGGCTGCAGTGGAAGTGGGCCGCCGTGCCGCCCCCGGGAGATGCCAAGGTCGATCAGGAAATTCTGGCGCGCATCTTCCTCAAAGTCCGTGAACTCTATCAGAAAGATGGCGGCAAGTTCCCGGACCCGATCCTGAACGCATCCTGGACCTACACCACCCCGCTGAATCCATCGCTGACCGAGGTGGCCAAGGAGATCAACGGCAAGGCGCTGGCTGACATCATTGATCCCAAGACCAAGCAGGAGATCAAAACGGGCCAGCAGTTACCCAGCTTCGCATGGCTGAAAGACGACGGCACGACAATGTGCGGGAACTGGCTCTACTCAGGTTCCTGGACGGAAGCCGGCGCTCAATCGCAGCGTCGCGATAACGCGGATCCGTCCGGGTTGGGCATCCATCCCAACTGGGGCTGGTCATGGCCGGTCAACCGTCGCGTGCTCTACAACCGCGCGTCGTGTGATGTGAACGGAAAACCCTGGGATCCGACGCGCAAGCAGGTCTGGTGGAGCGAAGCGGCGCAGAAGTGGGTAGGCAATGATGTGCCTGACTTCAAGCCGGACTCCAAGCCGCACGACCACATGGGTCCGTTCATCATGAATCCTGAGGGAGTCGGCCGCATCTTTGTTCCGCTGGCACTTATGGCGGACGGTCCCTTCCCCGAACATTACGAGCCCATTGAGAGCCCGATCCTCAATCCTCTGCATCCTAATCAGTCCAACAACCCGGTGGTGAAGAAGTACACCACGGACAGGGACAAGTACGGCGAAGCGAAGGATTTTCCCATTGTCTGCACCACGTACCGGCTCACCGAGCACTACCACTACTGGACCAAGAACAATCCTGTGAACATGCAGCTTGTTCCTGAGCCTTTCGTGGAGCTTCCCGCTGAGCTGGCGGATGAAATGGGCATTAAGGGAGGCGAGAAGATCAAAGTCAGCAGCGCTCGCGCAACCTATTACGCTAAAGCCCTGGTAACGCGGCGCATCAAGCCGATGACAATTGCCGGCAAGAGGACATTTCAAGTCGGCGTTCCCATTCACTGGGGGTTCAAGGGGCTTCCCGACGGGCGCCCGGAGAACGAGCGCACGCTGGCGAACCAGTTGACGCCCACAGTGATTGATCCCAACGCTTACACACCGGAGTTCAAGGGATTCCTGGTGAAGATCGAGAAGGCCTAAAGGAGCTGCCATGAGCAATGGATTAATGGAAATCAAAGCGATCTCCGGCCATCGCGGTGGCACGCCTGGTCAGGGGGTCTCGCGCGACTACGATGTCTGCAAGCTGGTGGATACCACCACCTGTATTGGCTGCAAGGCCTGCGAAGTCGCCTGCCTTGAGTGGAACGGATACGAATTCCGCGAAACCACATTTGACAACACCTACCAAACCATGCCGGATACGGCCTGGAATTTCTGGAACCTGATTCGCTTCAACGAAGTCGATAACGGCGATGGCACAGTAAGCTGGCTGATGCGCAAGGACCAGTGCATGCACTGCGAAGAGCCGGGCTGCCTTGCTGCGTGTCCCGCCGACGGCGCCATCGTGCAATACCAGAACGGCATCGTCGATTTCAACCAGGCGAACTGCATCGGCTGCCAGTATTGCGTTACCGGTTGCCCGTTCAATATCCCCAAATTCAACGGTGCTACAAAGAAGGTCTACAAGTGCACCCTCTGTTCTGATCGCGTTGGCGCGGGCCTGGAACCGGCATGCATCAAGTCATGTCCCACGGGCTGCCTGCATTTCGGCAGCAAGGCAGACATGCTGGATCTCGCCGCCGGTCGCGTCGAACAGGTCAAGGCCAACACCTCGCATAAAAACGCCGGTGTTTATGATCCTGAAGGCGTGGGCGGCACCCATGTGATCTACATATTGCACGACAAGGACAAAGCGGAGCAGTATGGAGGACTCCCGCAGAATCCGAGCGTTCCTTTGTTTGTCCAGATGTGGAAGGGACCGTTGAAGTGGCTGGGCGGCATTGCCATGGGGCTGGGCGTTGCAGCGTTGTTTGGCCACTACGTTCGTTACGGCCCAAAGCCCACCGATGAAGGGACCGATCAGGGGAGGGCGAAATGAGTACTGACTTTGTTGTTCGCCACGGAACGGACATTCGAGAAGATGAGATCGTGCGCTACACGCTGAAGGAACGCATGGGCCACTGGCTGGCCGGTGTGACATACGTTTATCTTTTGCTGAGCGGCCTGGCGCTTTTCACTCCGTATCTGTATTGGATCGCCTACGTGCTGGGCGGAGGTCCGACCATCCGCTTCTGGCATCCATGGGTTGGGCTGGTTTTCTTCATCAGCGTCTTATGGATGCAAAGCATGTGGGGCGGGGATATGGGGACCACCAAGGAAGACCTGGAGTGGCGGAAGACGATCAAGGCTTACGTCACCAACCGCGACCGGGAAGTTGCGCCGTCAGGACACTTCAACTCCGGACAGAAACTGTTCTATTGGGTCATGTTTTGGGGCGCCTGGCTGCTGCTCCTGACCGGTGCTGTCATGTGGTTCCCGGAGTTGATGCCGACAAGCCAGCATTGGATCCTTCCTGTGATGGTGTTCCTGCATTGTGCCGCCGCGCTGATCACGATCGGCGCGTTCATGATCCATATTTACATGGGCATCTTCTTTGTCTCCGGCGGTCTGCAGGGAATCCTCTGGGGACGCGTGCCCGTGAGTTGGGTCAAGGCGCATCATCGCCTGTGGTATGACAAGGCTGTTAAGGAAGACCGCAGCAGGATTTCCAGCACCAGTTTCGGCAAAGGAACCGGCGATTGAAGTCTTCCTGGGACCTGCGTATCGCGCGGGCGAGTGAACTCGCAACGCAGCATTCCGCTGCCGCGGATTTGCTGAGTTTTTATGAGCAGCTCGCCCGTTTTCAAAAATCGGTTTACGACAAACTTGCAACCGGCGAGGACCGTGATGTTACGGTCCTCGTTGGTTTCTTTCCTGATCTCCTGACGCTGGTGAAAAATCGTGGCTCAGACCAGCTCAAACAGGCAGCCGATGCTCTGGCCGGGGCCGGCAAAGAGCACTGGCTGGAGTTGCTGGATGGAGTTTGGCAGCATGAAGAAGACAGCCGCGGTGTCGCGCCGGAGGTCCTTTTTTTTGCCAAAGCCCTCCTTCAGCCTTATGCCGAATGGCTGGCCCGCCAGGCCACCGGGGTGAGTGATGCTTCGCCCGCCGCGCTTTGTCCTTTTTGTGGTTCCAAACCTGAAGTTGCCGTCCTGCGGCCCGAAGGCGATGGTGGCAAACGCTTCCTGGTGTGCTCTCTTTGTTCCACCGAGTGGTACGTGCGCAGGCAGCTGTGCCTGAATTGCGGAGAAGAGCACCAGGACAAGCTTCCAGTCTTTATCGCCGACGAATTTGACTATGTGCGCGTGGACGCATGTGACACCTGCAAGGCTTATATCAAATCCATCGATATGACAAAGAACGGACGCGCCGTCCCCATCGTGGATGAGTTGGCGACCGTGTCACTGGATCTGTGGGCGCAGGAAAAGAATTACCACAAAGTCGAACCCAACCTCTTCGGCGTCTAGGTCTCTCAAGAACATAAGCACAGAAGAATTTTGTCGTTGGTTCCTGTGACTTTTATCACATGGTGCGCTCATTGCCGCTGTTAGGTTTGATCCAGAATGGAGCCAAAGCAGACACAGCCATCAAATGTGCCGGAGTGTTGTTTCGCTGCAAAGGGCCGCTGGGAGTATGCTGTTGCGGAGGTAGCTGCACCAGATGAGCGTATGACCTCTTCTCCCCTTGCGCATACCGAAGCAGTGTCCGGCAATTCGCAGAACGGGCAGACGATTCGGGAGAAATTGCAGGGATTCCCGCCTGTCTACTTCGCCATGGTGATGGCCACCGGCATAGTTTCTGTCGCCGCGCACCTGCAAGGCCTGACGAGGATTGCGGCCGGGTTGATGTGGCTGAATGCCACTCTTTATGTCCTCTTTTGGCTGCTGCTGCTGGCGCGACTCATTATCGGCCCAAAGGCGCTGCTTCGGGAGTTGACGGAGTTCAGGCTTGCTCCTTCTTTTTTCACCATCGTCGCCGGAACCGGCGTGCTGGGCCGCGAGTTTCTCATCATCCATGTTGAATCTCCCATTGCGGCCGCGATGCTCTGGATCGCATTCCCTTTATGGGCGGTTTTTATTTATGTTATTTTTACTGCCTTCACAGTAAAGGACGAAAAACCGAGCCTGGCGGAAGGTATCCATGGCGGCTGGCTGGTGGCGGTTGTTGCCACGCAATCGGTGTCGATTCTGGTTGCGCTGCTTGCGCGCCGGTCGCCCAATCACGAAGCGATGCTGTTCGGTGCGCTTGTCCTCTGGCTGTGCGGTGGCATGCTGTATATCTGGATCATCTCTCTTATCTTTTATCGCTACACCTTCTTCAAGTTTCCGCCTTCTGACTTGATGCCGCCATACTGGATCAACATGGGAGCAATGGCGATTTCCACCCTCGCTGGCGCAACCCTGATCCAAAATTCTGCGCTAGCCCCTTTTCTGGAGCCGATGATGCCCTTCGTGAAGGGCTTCACGGTGTTTTTCTGGGCGACAGCCACCTGGTGGATTCCCATGCTGGTGATCCTGGGGTTCTGGAGGCATGTCTCGAAGAAGTTTCCGTTGAAGTATGATCCCCTTTACTGGGGACTCGTGTTCCCTCTGGGAATGTACAGCGTATGCACGCATCAGCTTTTGCAGGTCCTGCATTTACCGTTTCTGCAGTGGTTGCCTTTCGCGTTTGCCTGCATTGCAATTGTTGCCTGGCTCATTACCTTTATTGGATTGGTGAAGCAACTTCCCCACATTATTTGGAATACATGAAATTATGCGAGCGTTGTAGCCTTAGACATGAAGTGAAGGTAGTTTGAATTCGGCAACCCTGCTGTGTGAGAAAATCAAGGTTTGGCATGACGTCAAAGGAGCGATTGCATTACCCAGATCAGGCCGGGGGCAGCGATGTCTCCCATGCGCTCTTCTGGGGTATCGCAGCCGCCATGCTGCTCCTTGTTGCAATCTATTTCGGGAGCAACCGTCTCCGGTATTTCGATGCCGCCCTGGTTCCCTATACGGGAGCGTGTATATTTTCGGCCTTCGGCATCGGTTACCGCTTCTCGATGTGGTTGCGCCGGCCTCCCACGCGGAGCTACTGGTTTCAGGGCTGGAAAATTTTCCTGCGGCCTGCGCGGGTGCCCGGAAATCTTCTGCGGTTTGCGCGCCTTTTTGTGCGCGACTTTGTCGCGCAGCGTTTTATTGAAAAGCGCTCTCACCAGCGCTGGATCGCCCACTGGTTGATTGCGTGGGGATGCATTCTGGCCGCGGCTGTCACTTTTCCGCTCTCGTTTGGATGGGTACATTTTGAGAGCGACCCCCGGAACGAATATATTTACCGGGCGTTCGTGTTCGGCCAGAACGTTTCCACGTTCCATCTGGGGACCGTCAGGGCGCTGCTCACATTCAATGTTCTGGATATAGCGGCCGTGATGGTACTGGCCGGCGTAGCATTGGCCTTGTTTCGCCGCGCGCGAGACCGCGGCGCCATCGCGGTGCAGCAGTTTTCTCAGGACATGATGCCGTTGCTCATGCTCTTCGCAATCTGCGTCACTGGCCTGTTTCTGACTGCCTCCACCCATCTTATGCATGGCCTCAACTACGGCTTTCTTTCCGTGCTTCATGCAGTTACAGTCATTTTCACGTTGTTGTACCTGCCCTTCGGCAAGTTCTTTCATATTTTCCAGCGCTCGGCCCAGCTTGGCGTGCAATTCTACAAAGACGAGGGTGCACGCGGAGAACAGGCCAGATGCATTCGCTGCGGAGAAACCTTTGCTTCGCGCCTGCATGTTGCGGATTTGAAGAAGGTCGAGCAGGCGCTCGCAATCCACTACCAACTGCAGGATGGAGGCCATTACCAGGATGTGTGTCCGGCTTGCCGGCGCAAGTCACTGGCCATCACGCAGGATGGCCTGTGGCGCGAACAGGGAACACGCGTGGCCGGTCTTTCTGAGGAAATGGATACATTATGGCAAAGCCGCCAGTAAGCATCCCCGAACTGGTTGCCGAATTCGGTCCAACGCTTAACCGCGTACCCGCAACAGGTTGGAGCACGGATGTTGAGCCTGATCGTCTCGTCAAAACCCACTGCTGTTTCTGCGGACAACAATGCGGCATACAGCTCAAGGTGCATGAGAACAAAGTCATCGGCTTTGAGCCGTGGGAGGATTTTCCTTTCAACCAGGGCCGGCTCTGTCCCAAAGGCGTGAAGCGCTACATGCAGGATGAGCATCCTGACCGGCTGAAATCGCCTCTCATGCGCAAGGAAGCCGCCGGCTTCCTCCCGGTGAGCTGGGACGAGGCGCTGGACAAAGTTGCTGCGGAAATTCGGCGCATCCAGCAGGCGTACGGCAAAGATGCGTTCGCGCTGCTCGGAGGCGCCTCACTCACCAATGAAAAGGCATATCTCATGGGCAAGTTTGCCCGTGTTGCTGTGCGGACAGCGAACATCGACTACAACGGGCGGCTGTGCATGGTTTCCGCCGCGGCGGCGTCCAAAAAAATCCTGGGCATTGATCGCTGCGCAAGTCCCTGGAGTGATATTCCCAATGCACGGGCCATCCTCGTGGCCGGAGCCAATGTGGCCGAGTGTGCTCCAATCACGACTCACTATCTGTGGCAGGCCCGCGAGAACGGGGCAAAGCTGATTGTGATGGACCCGCGCATGACCCCGATCGCGCGCAACGCCGACCTGTACATTCCAGTGCGTTCCGGCGGCGATATCGGCGTATTCAACGGCATGCTGCACATCATGATCGAACGTGGTTGGATTGACCGCAACTTCATTGCGCAACACACCACCGGCTGGGAGCAGGTGGAAGAAGCTGTCAGTAAGTACACGCCCCAGTATGCGTCGAAAATTGCCGGTGTTCCGGCCAGCATGATCGTTCGCGCCGCCGAAATCTGGGGACCTGCGTCCACCAGCTTCCTGCTGCACGCGCGTGGCATCGAGCATCACTCCAAAGGTGTGCTGAACTGTATGGCTGCGATCAATTTAGTCGTGGCCAGCGGGCGCATCGGCCGCGAGGGATGCGGCTATGCCATGATCACGGGGCAGGGGAACGGCCAGGGCGGTCGCGAACAGGGCCAGAAATGTGATCAACTGCCGGGGGCGCGCGATATCGAAAATCCAGAGCACAGGCAATACATAGCCGGCGTCTGGGGCGTCCCTGAGGAAAGTATTCCGCACAAAGGCCTTTCCATGGTCCCCATTTTGGAGGCTATTCATGCAGGCAAAATCAAAGGATTGATGGGGATCTCCTGCAATCCCATGGTTTCACTGCCCAACAGCCAGTACATTCGTGAGGCGCTCGAAAAGCTTGAGTTCTTCTGCCAGGTTGATTTTTTTCTTTCGGAAACCGCGCGCTTTGCCGACGTGGTTCTGGCGGGCTCCCTGATGGAAGAAGACGAAGGCACGACTACCAGTGTCGAGGGCCGGGTGATTCATCACAAAAAGGTTGTTGATCCTCCTCCGGGTGCGCGAGTGGATTGGCAGATTATCTGCGACATTGCCGGCAGGCTCGGGGCCGCAGATAAATTCAATTTCAACTCTTCGCGGGAGATTTTTGATGAACTCCGGCTAGCCTCGAAGGGTGGTATCTCCGATTATTACGGGATCACATGGGAACGCATTGACCGCGAGCAGGGTGTGTTCTGGCCTTGCCCGGCGCCGGATCATCCGGGCACTCCTCGGCTGTACGAGGGCGGCAAGTTTGCGCATCCCGACGGCAAAGCACATTTTCAGCCGGTAGAGTGGAGTCCGGCTGCCGAAGAGGTGGACGCGGACTATCCCATCATTCTGACGACGGGACGCGTGGTGTCACAGTACCTTTCCGGTACGCAGACGCGCCGCATCGGCGCGCTGGTGGATCAGTATCCGCAGCCGCTGTGTGAAATCCATCCTCTGCTTGCGAACAAGCTGAGTATCATCGATGGAGATTTTGTGAAAGTAGAAAGCCGTCGTGGTTCAGTAACGGTCCGTGCAAGCGTTGTCAAAACCATTCGTCCGGATACGGTCTTTGTTCCGTACCATTGGCCGTTGGAACGCGCCGCCAACAACATGACCATTCGCGCCATCGATCCTGTATCCAACATTCCCGAGTACAAGATTTGCGCGGTGCGGGTGCAAAAAGTCCCGCAACCGCATGATCCCCTTTCTGATCTGGAAGTTCAGGCTGGAGGGGTGCGATGAACGGCGCGGAGCAGATGGAATTTTTCATCGACTACTCGCGCTGCATCGGTTGCAAAGCCTGTGTGCAGGCCTGCGAAGAGTGCGATACCCACCGCGGTGTTTCCATGATCCACCTGGAGACCATCATGCGAGTGGACAGCGTGCAGACAGCGCCGCAGGTTTGCATGCATTGTGAGGACCCCATCTGTGCGCAGGTCTGCCCGGCCGATGCTATCAAGAAGACGGATGATGGTGTGGTGCAAAGCTCGCTCAAGCCGCGCTGCATCGGCTGTTCCAACTGCGTTCTCGCGTGCCCGTTTGGCGTCCCAAAATACCGCGCAGAGATCAACCAGATGATGAAATGCGACATGTGTTATGACCGCACGAGCGTCGGTAAACGCCCCATGTGTGCCACGGTTTGTCCCTCCGGCGCGCTCGCTTTCACTACACGCGACAATATTGAGCGCACCCGGCAGGGAAGGGCCATTCGGGAATGGATGTTTGGTGGCGAAGTGGTCAAGACCAAAGTGAATGTTATGGTTCCGCGCGATGTTCCGCGGGTGGACGTAGCTGTGGAGAGGCTCGGCGGCATCCGCACGGACGAATACGATGTTGCCAGCCTGCTGATGGGGGACTGAAATGTCTGGTGAAAAGAGGGATGACTGTTTCGCCTGCAAAAAGAAGAATGCGCGCTGGCGGGAAGATTTTCCCGTCAACTGGGAGAACGATAATTACATCACCCGCCGTGAGATGGTGAAATATCTCGCTCTTGGTTCGCTCACGATTGCCGGAGCCAATTTCCTGCTTGCCGGCATACCACGGCTCCTCGCATCGCCGCCGCTGCCCAGGACCCGTGTCGCTCTGGCGTCTTCACTGGCGCCAGGCAGTTCGATCTTGTTCCGTTATCCTACAAGCGAAGATCCGTGCATTCTGGTGAGACAACCGGGTGGCGGCCTGGTGGCGTATTCCTCTGTCTGTACGCACCTTTCCTGTGCGGTGGTTTACGAGCAGAAGCAGAACACGCTCTTTTGTCCATGCCACAACGGCTTCTTTAGTCTCCCAGAAGGCAGGCCTTACGCCGGCCCGCCAACTCGCCCGTTGCCGCGCATCAAGCTGGAACAGCAGGGTGATGAACTCTATGCAGTGGGCGTGGAGGTCTGAAAATGGGCGCGCGTCAGAAACAGGGGACCGCGTTGTTTACCGCTCTGCTGGTGCTGATCGGAGTGGGAGTGGTTGTCCAGCTCTGGTTGATGACAATCTCAGTGGATGCATTTTTCCGGCGCGATATCGGCACGCCACTCCATGCCGCGATTGCCTCTGGCGTGCTCTTCGTGATCAATGGCCTTCTCGTGCTGTATGTCTTTCATTTTGACGCCAGAATCCAGCGCCGCTGATCTGTTGTTCAATGCGCTGCTATGCGGCTCCGGCCGTCCTTTTACCTTTCTTCAGGTGGTCAGGCGAAGAAAGGTCATGAATGGAACGGCGCAACCGGTAAAGTCTCTGGGCTAAACCGATCATGGCCAGTCCGTTTACGGCGGCATAAATGGCAATCCATTTCAGCACTAAAGCGAGTTCGCGCCCGGCATCGAGAAGCAGGAACACGGAAAACGCAAGCGAACACATTCCGCCTGCAATAAGGAACCATTCGTCCTTCACGTGCCGCCGCACATGTGTTGCCGTGGCGAACTGGAAGGCCGCGAACAGGAGTGAAGCCACAGCGATCATGCGAATCACTTCGAGGGCAGTCACACTGCGAAGCAGGATAACAACGATGCCGCCGGAGGTGATGACCAGCCCCTCGGTCAGCAGCATCCACAAGTGCCGCCTGTGCGCCGCGTCTCTCAAAGCAGCGAAGCAGGTGATGATGCCTGTCACCACGGCGAGCAGCCCGAAGATTACGGCGACAGCGGTGTAGGCCATTACGCTGAGGAATACAGAAGGAAAAAGCGGTTGAAGCAGGAAGATCAGCAGGGCGAAGGCACGTGAAGGACGAATGGTTCCTTATTGCAGGCGGAATGTGTTCGCTTGCG
>JBLMYN010000088.1:0-6832 GCA_050258305.1 Actinomycetota bacterium | reverse complement strand
CCGCGCAGATCCTTGCCGTACTGGCTGGAAAACTTCTCGATGAAATGCCGCGTCAGCAACGGCAGATCTTCCATGCGCTCCCGCAGGGGCGGCACCTGAATCTCCACCATGGACAGCCGGTAAAACAAATCTTCACGGAACAGGCGGTCCGTAATCGCCCGGCGCAGGTCTTTGTTTGTGGCCGCAATCACCCGCACGTTGACCTTCTGCGGAGTGAGCGAGCCCACGCGCAAGACTTCCTGGTTCTGCAGCACGCGCAGCATCTTTGCCTGCGTGGCCAGCGGCATATCGCCGATTTCGTCAAGAAAGATGGTCCCGCCACTGGCGTGCTCGAACAATCCCGGCTTGTCCCGGTCAGCGCCGGTGAAAGCGCCCTTTACATGCCCAAACAATTCGCTTTCAAAAAGGCTCTCCACCACGGCGGAGCAATTCAAGACCACGTACTTTCCCGGAACCAGGCTGAGCTTGTGAATCGCCTGCGCCACCAGGTCCTTTCCGGTTCCGGTTTCGCCGGTGATCAGCGCAGCGCGATAGTGGGGAGCAATTCTGCGGATGTGCGAAAACACCTGCCACATTTGCGGGCTGCGGGCCACGATGCCTTCAAACTGGGCGGCATGCTTCAGATCATCATCCGCCTTCAGGATGCGCTGTCTCTGCAGAGCTGTATCAATCAGATGGCCCACGCGGTCGCGCAGCGTAGCCACGGAAACAGGCTTGTTCAGGTAGTCTGCCGCGCCCTTCCGTATCGCCTCCACCGCGGTCTCGGTCGTGTAGTGGGCCGTCATCAGGATCACATCGATGGAGGGGTCAAACTCCATGATGCGGTCCAGAACGTCGAGCCCGGTCATGTTGGGCATGACCAGATCGGTCATCACAATCTGCGGCCGGTGGCTGTAGACCAGGTCGAGGCCCTCCTCCGGATCGGACGCGGAATAGATTTCTACGCCTTCACGTTCCAGTGCCGCGGAGACAAACTCCAGGCTGCCCGGGTTATCGTCGATGATGACCACGGACACAGCGCCGCTGGGGGAACCCGCACGGCTTTCTTGTTCCATCATTTGTTAAGGCTTTCCGGGCATTGCAAACGTACCCGCAATGATCTCTTCACTAGCATTCTAATTGGGGCGCTGCCCGGAAAAGGGCAGGATTCAGTGCCTTGTGGCCTTTCGCAGCAGGGCCTCGTCTATCATCCCTCCAATCCGCTCACGGAGCAGTGAAAGCGGGATCGGCTTGGTCAGGTAGTCAATGGCATGCTTTTGCCGGGCGGCCTCGGCGCTGTTTTTTGACGCGTACGCCGTAATGATAACGACCTTGGTGGCCGGGTCGAACTTTTTGACGCGGTCGAGCACTTCAAGGCCATTCATGTCCGGGAGCGCCAGGTCGGTGATCACGAACTCCGGGTGATGCTTGTAAACCAGATCAAGGCCTTCCCGGGGATTGTAGGCGGAGAATATCTTCAGCCCTTGCCTTTCCAGGGCCGCGCTCACAAACTCCACGCTCAGCGGATTGTCATCAATGATGACCAGGGCTACCGAATTGTTCTTCTGGCTTACAACATCGACCGGCATATCTTTACAGCTCATTTCCTGGTGATTGCGGATGCCGCACGCAGCAGGCGTCGTCCGGTAAGCCTGGTGCACGCGCCGGGCCATTTGAATTTACTGACTTTAAAGAACTTTTGCCGCGCAGCCTGCGCCATCTGGCGCAGGCATAGCTCACAAGTTGGGTGTGATGGCGCAGGTTCACGCGCAGAGTTTGCGCCATCCTTGCAGATTCAACGGTTTGCAATTTGGCACGGGGCTTGCTTTAGCAAAGGGCGAGAAGCAGTTTGAAGCTGAGGTGAACCCCAATGCAGACAGTAAGCTCCAGCACTTATAACCACACGGACGTGATGAGCTCCTTCAACCCTTCGAGGCAGGCGTTCTCCAATCTGAAAGGTGAAGCCCTCGCCCGGTTCAACGGCATGGGCAGCGAGGCGGATTATTCTCGCGGCATCTCGCTGTTCCTGGAAGGCCAGCCTTCAAACTGCGTCTATGTCCTGCTGAGCGGGCGCGTCAAGTTGTCCGTGACGTCACGCGAAGGCAAGACCATGATCATGCGCATCGCAGAACCTGGCGATGTGCTTGGCCTGAGCGCGGCAATGAATGATACCGATTACGAAGTCACGGCGGAAGCGTGTGAGTTCTGCCGGGTGAAGGTCATCCGCAGCCGCGATTTTGCTGAATTTCTCCGCAAATACCCCGAAGCCGCCATGGAAGCTACGCAGTGCGTGCTGAAAGAATACAAATTCATGTTCAAAGACGTGTGCCGCCTTGGGCTGCCCACAACCGTGACCGGCCGTCTGGCGAACCTGCTGCTCGACTGGCGCGAAAAGCGTTTCGAAGAAGGCCACACGGACTCCCGCGTGGTCATGACCCTGACGCAGGAAGAAATCGCCGGAATGACGGGTACATCGCGCGAGACCGTCAGCCGGATCATGCAGCAATTTCAAAGAGAAAAGCTCATCTCCATCAAAGGTGTGTCCCTTACCGTCCTCAAACCCGAAGCTCTGGAACAACTGGCTGTGTAGTCTTTCTAGCAGAGCAACCCTTGGCTGCCCTTCCCTCCCGCGGGAAGGGCAGTTTTTTATGGTCAGCAGAGATGTCCAGCAAAAAACCCGCTTCTTTCAGCGGGTTTCGGTTACGTACGGCAATGCGGGGTTATTCGCTGCGAAGCGGTCGCCAGCGCTTTAGCGGTTTGTAATTTCCGGTTTTGAAGTCGGAGTAATCAGGCGTGATGCGGATGAACGGATCGAGGTCGAACCCCAGGTAAGTTTTGTCCTTGAAAAGAATCCCGATTTCACAAGCTTCAGGGATGGTGGAGATTTCAATTCGTTCAACGACCTTGCCCCGGACAACAGCGAAGGGGTCGGGTTTTCGTCTCTTGCGGGAACGTGTAGTCTTGGAGTTAGCCATATTGCCTGCCTCACAGGTGATAGGGTTAGGGCTGGCGTCCGTGTCACAAGCACGGCGCTGGCCCGCTCTGATTTATACGCGCATTGAGAGAGTGAATGCAACGAAAAAATCGCGAAATACCGCAAATTCCCGTGATCGCCCGCCAGACTCAGCCATGTATATTGTTGCCGCTGCTGCCGGGATAGATCAGAGGCCAACGACCCGCCGGGTATGTCTTGCGATCATCAGGTCCTCGTCCGTTTTGATCACGCGAACCGGGCAGCGGCTGCCCGGCGTGCTGATCAGCGATGCGTGCCGGGCATTGGCCGTCTCATCCAACTCGATTCCCAGGAACTCGAGACCGCCAACAATCTTCGCGCGGACCTCGGCGGCGCGTTCCCCGATCCCGCCGGTAAACACCAGCGCATCGAGTCCGCCGAGCACAGCCGTGTATGCGCCGATGAACTTGCGAATCTGGTAGCAGAACATCTCCACGGCCTGTGCGGCGTTGGGGTCCTCTACGCTTTTGTCGAGCAGCGTCTTCATTTCGCTGGAGAGCGCGGACACTCCCAGCAGCCCTGATTCATGGTCCAGGAGCTCAGCAAGGTCTTCAGTAGTGCGGCCGTTACGGAGAAGGTAGAGAAGCACACCGGGATCAAGATCACCGCTGCGTGTCCCCATCATGAATCCGCCGGTAGGCGTGAGTCCCATGCTGGTATCGACGGGCGCACCCTGTTTCAACGCTACCATGCTGGCGCCGTTGCCCAGGTGAGCGATGATGGCGCGTTCCCCCAATTCACTGCCCAGCTTGGAGACTACATACTCGTAGGAGAGGCCGTGAAAGCCATAGCGCATCACGCCCTCGTCCCAGAGCTTACGAGGCAGCGCAAAGCGGCGGGCGATCTCCGGGATGGCGGCGTGAAACGCGGTATCGAAGCACGCAACCTGCGGCAAATCCGGATAGTGCCGGACAACCGCTTGCATCAGGGCAATCTGTTGCGGAAGGTGCAGTGGCGCAAATACCACCAGGTCATTCAATCGGCCGATGAGCGCCGGGTCAACCCGCTGCGGCCCGCGCAAATCCCGTCCGCCGTGCACCACACGGTGACCCACGGCAGAAAAGTCCGTGAATCCCTGCTCTTTCAATCCCGCCACCATCACGCGCGCCGCCGCGGAATGGTCGGCAAAGCTTTCTTTGCGCTCGAGTGCCTTCTCCGCTCCCCTGCGCAGCCAGAACCTGCCCTGTTCGGTGCCGATTCCCTCCGCTGCTCCGGCCGCCACAAGAGTCTCGCCGGATCCGCCCATCTCATACATGGCGAACTTCAAGGATGATGATCCGCCGTTCAGAGTGAGGATGGTCTTCTCCATCTACGGAAGTGGCTCCTCGCGTGGCAAGGCCGTCAACGTCACCGGCATGGAGTCGCCGTTAAACATCCCAGCGCCAGTTCGCGATTTCCGGCAGGTCCTCGCCGTGAGCGCTGATGTATTCCTTGTGCTCCGCCAGCTTGCGGGTGAACATCTCGACCACTCGATCCGATTCCGCTTTGAGCCGGGGCACACGGCGGAGGGCGTCCATGGCGAGCTGAAACCGGTCCATGTTGTTCAGCACCACCATGTCAAACGGCGTGGTGGTGGTGCCTTCCTCTTTATAGCCGCGAACGTGCATGTTGTTGTGGTTGGTCCGGCGATAGCACAGCCGGTGAATCAGCCAGGGATAGCCATGGTAGGCAAAGATCACCGGTTTGTTCGTGGTGAACAGCGCATCAAAATCCTCTTCAGCCAGGCCGTGCGGATGCTCGGATGAAGGCTGAAGCGTCATGAGGTCAACCACATTCACCACGCGCACTTTCATTTCCGGCACATGCTTGCGCAGGAGCGATGTTGCGGCCAGTATCTCAAGCGTAGGCACATCGCCGGCGCAGGCCAACACCACGTCAGGATCGCCGCCTTCGTCGTTGCCGGCCCATTGCCAGATTCCGATTCCGGCCGTGCAGTGCTTCACGGCAGAGTCCATATCCAGCCACTGCAGTTCCGGCTGTTTTCCGGCGTCGATCAGATTTACATAGTTGCGGCTGCGCAGACAGTGGTCTGTAACCGAAAGCAGGCAGTTCGCGTCCGGCGGTAAATAGACCCGGACAATCTCGGGCTTCTTATTCATCATGTGATCGAGAAAACCCGGGTCCTGATGGCTGAACCCGTTGTGGTCCTGCCGCCAGACGTGGGACGTGAGCAGATAGTTCAGTGACGCGATCGGCTTGCGCCAGGGTACTCTGCGCGATTCTTCCAGCCACTTGGCATGCTGGTTGAACATGGAAGTGACAATGTGGATAAAAGCTTCATAGGACGAAAAGAAGCCGTGGCGGCCGGTGAGAAGATAGCCTTCAAGCCAGCCCTCGCACATATGCTCGCTCAGCACCTCCATGACGCGCCCATCGCGCGCGACGTGGACATCTGTTGGCAGGATGCGGGCTTCAAGAATGCGATTGGTAGCTTCGAAAACGGCGCTGAGCCGGTTTGACTCCGTCTCATCAGGGCCCATGATGCGGAAGTTGCGGTTTTCCTTGTTGAGTGTGATCACATCGCGCAGGAACCGCCCCAGAACTCGCGTGGACTCTGCGAATGTAACGCCCGGTCTTTCCACTTTTACGCCGTACGTCTTGAAATCCGGCAGTCTCAGGTCCTGGAGTAGCAAACCCCCGTTCGCATGCGGGTTCATCCCCAGGCGGCGGTTCCCTTTGGGGGGCAGATCGGCCAGTTCTGAAATCAATTTGCCTGAGCTGTCAAAGAGTTCCTGGGGCTTGTAGCTGCGCATCCAGTTTTCCAGGATCTTGAGGTGCTCAGGCTTTGTCGCCAGTTCGGCAACCGGGACCTGATGCGAGCGGAACGAACCTTCCACGGGAAGCCCATCCACCTCCTTGGGTCCGGTCCAGCCTTTGGGGCTGCGCAGAATGATCATGGGCCACGTCGGGCGCTCGTCTGTTTTTTCCTGCCGCGCCTTGCGCTGAATCTCGCGGATTTCTGCAATGACTCTGTCCATGGTGGCGGCCATGATCTGATGCATGATCTCCGGATCGTCGCCTTCAACGAAGTAAGGCTTGTAGCCGTAGCCGACGAACAGATTCGTCAGCTCTTCCTGCGAGATGCGGGCCAGCACCGTGGGCCCGGCAATCTTGTACCCGTTCAGGTGCAGGATGGGGAGGACTGCTCCGTCATGCCTCGGATTCAGAAACTTGTTGGAATGCCAACTGGTGGCGCACGGTCCGGTTTCAGCTTCTCCATCGCCCACCACGCAGCAGACAATCAAATCAGGATTGTCGAACGCCGCTCCAAACGCATGCAGCAGTGAATAGCCCAGTTCGCCGCCTTCGTGAATTGACCCCGGTGTATTCGCGGAAGCGTGGCTTGGGATTCCGCCCGGCCAGGAGAACTGGGTGAAGAGCCGCTTCATCCCGGCTTCATCCTGGGTCACTTTTGGATACTGCTCTGTGTATGAACCCTCAAGGTACGTGTTCGCTACGACGCCAGGCGCGCCATGGCCCGGCCCCGCGATGTAGATTGCGTCGAGGTCATACTCCTTGATGACCCGGTTCATGTGCACCCAGATAAAGTTCAGCCCGGGCGTAGTGCCCCAGTGGCCGAGGAGACGCGGTTTGATATGTTCCAGCTTAAGAGGATTACGAAGAAGAGGATTATCGTGAAGATAAATCTGTCCAACGGATAAATAATTGGCAGCGTTCCAGTAACGCTGGATTTTGCTCAGCTCGTCCTGACTCAGCGGACCTGCCGGCCGGCGGTCAGCCATCGTTTCAGCCTGGGGGATAGTCTTTGGCATGTCGACGCTCCTGTCCTCCGATTCATTCTACGCCCGCAAAATTGCGCAATCAGGGTCACACTTGCAT
>JBLMYN010000087.1:0-3846 GCA_050258305.1 Actinomycetota bacterium | reverse complement strand
CGGCGTGCAGTGCTGCGGGTGCCGTCACGACTCCATTGCGGCGGCGATGGGCTGCTTCACCCCGGACGGGAGGACGTTCATACGCGCATGGGAGAACGGGGTCCTCCGTTCCCTTACCGACGATGAGCTGAAGATTTTCACCCTTGAACTCGGCGCAAGGGTTTTAAGAGACCGGCGATGACCTGATTCACAAAGCTAAACCCAAAACCCTGAACCACGGAGGCACAAATCACCGAGATCGCGCGTGATCGGGAAACCGATCTCGGCGATTTCCGTTGGCCCTGCGCTCTGATACCATTTCCCGGTTATGAGCGACTGCCTTTTCTGCAACATCATTGCCGGCAAAATTCCGTCCAAAAAGGTTTACGAAGACGAGCGGATTTATGTGTTCGAAGACATAAATCCGAAAGCGCCCACGCATGTGCTGATCATCCCCAAGAAGCACATTGTGGACATCAAGGAAGCCACCGACGCCGATGCAGAGATTATCGGGTATTGCCACCTTGTGGCAGCGAAGATTGCCAGAGAGCGCGGCATTGAGCGCGGCTATCGCACGGTTTACAACGTGGGCCCCGACTCCGGCCAGTCGGTTTTTCATCTGCATCTGCACCTGCTGGGAGGAAGGAAACTCACCTGGCCGCCGGGATAAGGCAGCACTCGGCACTCAGCAGTCAGCATTCAGCCCCTGTGCATCGACCTAGCCGAGAAGAGATTCGGAGCAGGCTGAGAAGGAGCCGGCTGGGAAAGAATTTCGGAGCAGGCCACGCGGCGTGAGGGCCGTGTTACTCCGGCTAATTGCTAATGGCTAAGTGCTAACTGCTTTTTCTCACGCTGCCCCGGTCAGCCGCGACGCTGTGGGGAAAGAGAGTAATGCAGGGCAGGGAGCAAGCAGACTGCGGTTGGGTCGGCCACACAGCGGTCAAACTGCCCAATTTCCAAATTCAATTACTCAATGGTTTCAGGCGCGGTTGAAGTTCTCGTCCGGTTCGTCCTCGGCGCCGTGGCGGCGCAGGATGTTAGGCAGGTTCTGGGAAAACGCCGAGCGCGGCATGACGACGTCACAGCCGGCTTCCTGCGCCTTCATCTTCAGGTCGCCCTGCACATGGGAAACAAAGCCGAGAATCGAAGTAGGCTTTTTGAATTTTGAACGCAGCTTGGAAATGACGGGCAGGGGCTTGATGCTGTTGCTGTTCAAGTCCACCACAATCAGCGAAGGCTTTTCTTCAGGGTTGTCACTGGTCTTTTCGGCCAGCTCCTTTTCGCTCTTGACGAACTCCACCTTCACATTCAGCTTGCGGGAGACCTCCTGGATCTTGGCGAGGAAAAAGAGATCGTCCACGAAGGCAAAGATGCGAGTGGGGGCGTCTTCGCGCTGGCGCAACGGCTCCATGTTGGCCGTGGGTGCTGCTCCATTGCGGAAGCGGTCACCCTGCCCTCCGGCGCCATTCTGGTTGCGGTAGCTGTGGTCCATGGGGCCAACGAATGTTGCCCCCCGGCGCTGGCCGCGACCGCGGTTCTGCCGGTTGGAACGGCGCTGGCCGCCGCCACCACCCTGCCTGCCCTGTCCCTGGCCCTGGCCTTGTCCCTGATTCTGGTTATTTTGTGAGTGCCCGCCAAAGTTCCGTTTACGGCGCCGCTGCTTCCGGTGTCCCGGGTTGTGCGGATGGTTGGGTGCATCATTCATTCGGTATTTACCTGTAATTCTGGTGTTGCCGGGCTTCAAAACGCGTAAACCTTGGCTGCGGACTCAAAAATCCACAGAAGTTCTGGGGAAAGAAAGCTCCAGCTGAGTCTTTGCGAAATCTTCGTTATCGTCAGCGCTATTGGCGCGAGCCAGCCGCACCGGAACGGGCGGCAACCTGAAGACTCTGTGATGGTACCACGATCCGGTGCCCTGGAAAATCTAAAATTGCAATGTGTTCCCCCTTGCAAGATTGCGGCAGGCCTGGGATCAGGAGATGGTGGGCGCTATAGGATTCGAACCTATGACTTCCACCGTGTGAAGATGGCACTCTACCGCTGAGTTAAGCGCCCCACGGCCATAAACCCTTTGCTTCAGGGGGTATAAACATTCTATCAGAAGCCGAGAGGCGGGAGACAGAGCCGCCAACCCAGGACTTACTCTTGTCGAACGGTGTTGGATTCGTCTGCCCCGGCGGGCGTTGCAAATTTGTGGCATTCGCCTCCCAGGGGCCGGATAGAATACACTTTTATCGGCCGCCCGGGCCCTCCCAAAAAGCCCGCAACTTTAGAGATTTATATGGGTTTAACGGGACGTGAGCAGTGTGGCCTTAAAATCGGGGTTATTGGTCGCCCCGGCTACCAAGAGGGCGCGGAGCAACGCGGAAATGGCAGCAGGCCAGGTGCTTTACGAGTCACTCAGCGACGCGGAGGTAATGCTCCGGGTTGGCAGTGACGACAATGCGGCGTACGAGTATCTCGTACACAAGTTCCACCGGCCCATGATCGCGTTCATGTACCGCATGTCCCGCAACCAGGCGCTTGCGGAAGAGCTGGCGCAGGAGGTTTTTCTGCGCGTCTACCGCTCGCGCAAGAGTTATGCGGCGGAAGCAAAATTCACCACCTGGCTTTACCGCATCGCCACCAACCTGGCGGTGAATTATGCCCGCGATCACAAGGTTGAGCGCAGCGGGAAAGTGGTAAGCCTGGACGAACCGGATGAGGAGACCGGCACCACACCCGATGTTTCCGATCCCACGCTGAATGCGGAACAGACCATTCTGCGGCGGGAGCGGCTGGAAGCAATCAAGAAGCACGTGATGGCCCTGCCGGAAAAGCAACGGGCTGCCGTGCTCATGCACAAGTATCAGGAAATGGATTACCGCGAGATCGCCGCGGTTTTGAAGTTGAGCGAATCAGCCACCAAGTCTCTGCTCTTTCGCGCCTACGAAGCGTTGCGGGAGAGATTGAAGGAATTTGTATGAACTGCGATGATGTCCGGGAAAATCTGATGGACGTACTGGCCGGGGAGCAGCCCACCCCGGAGGTGCTGGCCCACCTCCGCGAGTGCGGTCCCTGTACAGAGGAACTCGAAGGGCTGCGCAAAACCATGTCGCTGCTCGATGAGTGGAAGGCTCCGGAACCTTCTCCGTATTTTTTTACTCGCCTGCAGGCCCACGTAAGAGAGGAACAACAGAAGCCTCCGGTGCGTGCAGGCGTTTGGGCCTGGTTTCGTAAACCTTTGCTGACGCTGCCGCTGGCGGCAATTCTGGCGGCGGGCGGCGCCTTTTATACGTACCTGCACTGGTCTCCTCCGACTCAGACCGGCTCATCGGCCGCTGTTGATGTGGAGGCGCTGGATAAAGACCACGATCTACTGACCAATAGCAACAATGATTTGATTAATGAAATGGCCGGCCTGCCGTCGCAGGATGCCAATTCGGCGCAAGACACGGGGGACGACGCAACGATTTAAAACAAGAAACTGCTGTTCAGGGGGAGACAAGCGGTGTACAGGAGAAATATTGTCGCGGCTCTGCTGGCCATGTCCACGGGACTGGCCGGTGCTACCGTATTGACATCGGTGGACCGGTATATGCCCACGCCGGAGCGGCGAATTGTGTTGCAAGCGGCAACCCCGAAAAGGAACACGGTTCAAAAAGGACGTCAGGGCCGCGCCCCACGGCCACTCTTCGAATGGCTGGAATCCCACCAGAATCTTTCCCTTGACCAGCAGGAAAAAGCCCTTGAGCACGATCCCAACTTTAAGAAGCTTGCACCCGCACGCCAGGCTGCGCTGCGCGACCGGCTCCGCAAATTCAATAGCCTGCCGCCGGACCAGCGCCAGGTGGCTCTGAAGCGGATGCGCTTCTGGGCCAGCCTGAC
>JBLMYN010000086.1:0-3137 GCA_050258305.1 Actinomycetota bacterium | reverse complement strand
AGAACCTGCGCGACAAGCTGGGCCTGAACCTGGATGCGGTGGACGCCAGCAAGCGCTTTCTTGACAAACTCGCCGGCGTGGTCGATCCGGAAAAAAAGCGCAAGATCATCGGCAACGAGTTCATTGAGGTCTTTGACGCGGAAGCGCATCGCCTCGAGAGCAAGATCGGCAAAGTGGAGTGGCTTGTGCAGGGCACGCTGTACCCGGATGTGATCGAATCGCGGAGCGTTCGGGGGCCTTCACAGACCATCAAGAGCCATCACAACGTGGGCGGCCTGCCGGATAAGATGAAGCTCAAGCTCATCGAACCCTTAAAAGATTTGTTTAAGGATGAAGTCCGCCGCATTGGCCGCGAACTCGGGATGCTGGAGGAGATTCTGCAGCGACAGCCGTTTCCCGGCCCCGGACTGGCGGTCCGCATTCTGGGCGAGGTCACGCCGGAACGGATAGCGCTGCTTCAGGAAGCCGATGACATCGTCGTCAACGAGATCCGCCGCGCCGGGCTTTACACCCAGATCTGGCAATCGTTTGCGGTGCTGCTGCCGGTGATGTCCGTTGGGGTGATGGGCGACCAGCGAACGTATGCTTACACCTGCGCCATCCGTGCCGTGCACTCGGAAGACGGCATGACCGCTGACTGGGTGCCACTGCCCTACGACGTCCTGAAGCGTATCTCGGGCCGCATTGTGAATGAGGTTCGCGGAATTAACCGAGTGGTGTACGATGTGACCTCGAAGCCGCCGGGAACCATTGAATGGGAGTAGGTCTTTGTTGCAGTCCCGAGCGGCCCTTTCGCGAGGGATCTCCATGGCTGCCGAACAACTTATCTCAGAGGTAAATGCAATCCGCACGCGTGCGCAGCAGCTTATTTCGGGCCTCACGCCTGACCAGCTCACGCACCGCCCCAATCCCGCAAAATGGTCGATCGCCGAGTGTCTGGCGCACCTGAATCTGACTGCAGCCGCAGTTCAGCCTAAAATCGCCGCCGCTGTTGAGCAGGGTAATCGAGGGACAAGCTCGGGTACAGGGCCTTTTTCTCCCGGACCTTTGGGGAGATTGCTTATCTGGATTGCCGAGCCTCCTCTGAAGTTCAGGATGCGCGCTCCTAAAGGGATTGCTCCGAGTCCGGGGCATAGAGATCCCTCCACTCTGATGGACGATTTCATGAAGGTCCAGGACGGGTGGGAGAAGCTGATTCGTGACAGCGAGGGCCTGGATCTGAGCCGGATCAAAGTATCGTCTCTTTTCCCCGGCCTGCCGCGCCTTCGGCTCGCGGCTCCTATCCCCTGGATGCTGGCGCATCAGCGGCGGCATCTCTGGCAGGCCGAAGACGTGAAGCGGCAGATCACAGTACAATCTTCGGCTACCAGGGTATAGAGTATCAACCGCCATATTCTCCAGAGACGAACACAATCAAAGCGGACGGCGGCTTGAGATTTCTTAAGCTCAAGCGGAAAATTTGTGCAACCGTTTCCCCGATCCCTGCGTATTGACCTTTGTAGCCGTTCAAAGTTCAGGAGACAAAAAGTGAAAAACTGCCGTGTCACAACCGCGATTTCCGCCCTCTTCCTGCTGGCGATCAGTCTGGTGTTGCCATCTGCCGCACAGGACAAAGGCACGAATGACCAGGGGAAGAAAAGTTCCAGCAAGAGCGTCGGTTTCATCCTCAGCGCCGATGCCAACGAGCACGATCTTGGGCTGCCCATTTATCCCGGTTCCCGGCGGCACAAAGACAACGCTGATGACAGCTCTGCACTGCAGATGGGGCTCTGGGGTGGCGGTTCAGGCTTCAAACTTGTGGTGTTGAAGCTGGAGTCAACCGATGCTCCGCAGAAGGTGGCCAGGTTCTATCACAAACCACTCTCCCGTTACGGGACGGTTGTGGATTGCGGCAAGTTTATTGCGGGCGGATCGAAAGGCTACAACCTCAACTGCGAAAATGATCACCCGGTGAAGGGCGGCTACACCCTCGAAGTCGGGAGCAAAGAGAAAATGCATGTTGTCGCAATCGAGCCGAATGGAAACGGAAGCCTGATCTCGCTGGTGTATGTAGAAGCTCCAAAATCGGGCCGCGACTCAGATTGATTGCCACAGAGCAAGTTTGCAAGAAACCCAGAGGAACAGAGGGCAGCAAAGGAACTGAACCAGTCCCCCTGTTCCTCTGTGTTTCAAGGGTGTAGCTAAGCAGCCCAGGGAATCGCCCGCTTGTTCCACGGACTGTTTGGATATTTTTGCTTCAGATTCGTGACGACCTGGCCCAATTCGTTTGCATCGTGCGTCCTCGAATATTTCGAAACTCCAAGCCAGTAAACGGCGCCTGGAGCAATCGCCGTGTTGGGATATTTGTCCAGGATCTGCTGCAGCAGCGGCTCCGCATCCGCCCATTTCTTGTTCATGATGGAGACACGCGCCAGCCCCATGAGGAGCTGCGCGGCGAAATCATCCTTCGGTAGATAACCTTCAATCCGGTATCTTTCCTTCCCATTTTCATCAAGGATGATGATCGTGGGCGTCCACACGGCTTCAAAGCGCCCGAAACCCGCCGGATTTTCCTTGATGTGAACTCCGATGGGAACAAAGTTCTGCTCGATGAAGGATGCGAGCTGAGTATCGGCGTACGATTCGGCTTCCAGCCGAACGCATCCCCCTCAAGCCGGAGCGGCACTGAAGTCCACCAGCACGGGTTTGTGTTCCGTTTTGGCCTTGTTCAGACCGGAATCGATGTCTTTGATCCAATTCACCGCCATGAGACTCTCCTTGGCCAGTTAGTTGAACAGCAGCCAATTGGATGCAGACGGCGAGGCGGGGGTCGCAGGGGGATCTAGTCCGCCCGTTCCTGCACGGCGCGGGCGGCCGCTGTAACAAGCTTGCGCGGTCCAAACCGTACCGCTTCAGCCATCAGCCAGTTGTGCAATCCGGGAATGATCAGCGTTTTGCCATGCACCATGGCCTTGTAACCGGCTTTTGCGACATCGAGCGATTTCATGCGTGGCATTTTGAAGAGGCGCGATTTTTCCATGTTGGCCCTTGCCGCAAATTCGGTTTCCGTCGCCCCGGGAGCAAGACAGGTCACGGTTACCCCGGTGTCCTTCAACTCGTTGGCGATTGCTTCAGAAAATGAAATCACATAGGCCTTG
>JBLMYN010000085.1:0-9053 GCA_050258305.1 Actinomycetota bacterium | reverse complement strand
GTAGTCTGCGAGGCGTTTGCGAATTTCTCCGGGAATGTCGAGGGCAACGAAGAGCCGCATCACATTAACTTTCGGCGGACCATGTCCAGGGCCTGCTGCGTGGCCCAGTGCCGAATGCGGTCACGGTCGCCGGGATACTTTCTGTCCACCACTTCAGTTTTGTTCTCGTCGGCAAGAGCGACGTAAACCAATCCCACTGGTTTCTGCTCCGTGCCTCCGCCTGGTCCGGCAACCCCGGTAATACCGATCCCCAGAGTTGCTTTGCACCGTTTGCGAATGCCTTCCGCCAGGGCCGACGCAACCTGCGCGCTCACCGCGCCGTGTTCCTGAATCAGCAATGGAGGGACTTCAGCCAAAGAGGTCTTCACGGAGTTGTCATAGACCACCGCGCCGCCGAGAAAATACCGCGAGCTGCCCGGCACAGAGGTGATGCGTTCAGCCAGCAGCCCGCCCGTGCAGGATTCAGCCACGGCCAGAGTTGCGCCCCGCATTCCCAGATAATAGCCGACAATCTGCTCCATGCTTTCTCCGTGGCTGGAAAAAACTGCATCGTCGAACTCGTCCTCCAGCGCCTCGGCCAGCGAATCAACCTTCTTCTGCGCGGCTTCCAGCGTGTCCGCCTGCGCCCGCAAATGCAGTTGCACTTCGCCCGGCGTGCCCGCCAGGATGGTGGTCTCCACGTCCGTGCGCAGCTTGTAAATGGCTGCCGCGCGCTTGTCCGCCATGGATTCGCCGATCATGGCAATCTTCAACTCACGCGTGCTGATGTAACGCGGCGGCGTGAGCCTGCGCAGCCGGAAGAGGCATTGCTCCTCGAACATGGCCTTGAGTTCGTGTGGCGGTCCGGGCAGCAGAATGACGATGGCCTCGCCGCCCTCATCTTTTATGTGCAAAAATTGTCCCGGTGCGCTGCCGCGGGCATTCGCCAATACTTCCGCGCCTTCAATTACGTCGCCCTGGCGCTCATTGTTCTCTGACATTTTCCAGCCGCGAGCCGCGAAGCGCGCGCGCAGCGCCTCCACCATTTGCGGGTCGCGATGGAGCCGGCACCCTACTGCTTCGGCTGCGGATTCGCGGGTCAGGTCGTCTTCCGTCGGTCCCAGTCCGCCCATCAGGATCAGGATGTCCGAGCGCGCGAGCGCGGTCCGCACCGCGGACGTGAGATGCTCGCGGCGGTCGCCGACCACCGTCTTGAAGTTCACTTCAACACCAAGCTCGTTGAGTTTTTGCGTTAGATAAAGGGAGTTGGTGTCCTGGCGAAAGGGAGTCAGCAGCTCAGAGCCAATGGCAATGATCTCGGCGTTCACACCAGCATTTTAGATGAGTGACAGCGGTTGAACACCCCAGGCAAGATGAAAGACTGAATTGGTGGTGACCAGCACAGCGCCGCCTGTGCGGGTAAACGCCAGTCCGACCAGCCCATGTCCTGAGACCGCGAGCGACGCGTCTTTTTGCGGCGTGACGCGAACGATTCCGCGCTTGCCCGCCAGAGACGCCGCCACGTACAGGTTCCCTTGCGCATCAAATGCCAGTCCTTGTGGACGCCCCAGCCCACGGTAAAAGACGTTCACCGTCCCGTGCGAATCCACCGTGTAAATCGCATCGAAACTTGAGGTGGTGGGTCCGCTGACATAGAGGAGTCCGTCCGGCGCAAATGCCAGGTGATAGGCCGCCACACTCGGTTCCAGCGTGGCGTAAACAAAAATCTGCCGGTCCGGAGCAATCCTCCAGATGGTGCCGCTCCGATCGCCCACATACAGACTGCCTTCGCGGTCAAAGGCGATGCCGGTGGCAATCCCCATTCCTTCCGCATATGTGCTCATGGCGCCGCTGGGCGACACACGGTAGACCGTTCCATCATAGCGGGAAGACACGTAAAGCTGGCCTTCGGAATCAAAGGCCATCCCCGTGGCGTTCATCAGGTCAGAGAGGAACGGTTTGACGTTGTAATTGGTATCAATTTTGTAGATGGAGACAGGGACCTTTTGCCCGCGCCCGCCGGAATAGGTCACGTAGATATTCCCCTCCAGGTCGAGGGCTGGATTGGCCACGGGATGCAGGTTTTCCGCCAGCGGCTGGGCTATCTTGATTTCTCTTGCGTTGCTCACATGTCCATTGGTTTGAATCGTCACCTGGCCAGAGGGCGCGCCATAAGGCACACGGGCAATGACAAAATCCTCTGAACTGACAACGATGGAACCAGACACGCCGGTGAAGCTTACTTCCGGACGAGCCAGTCTGGGGGGCTTGAGTGACCGGCCAACAATCCGCACCTCGCCTCCTGGGAGCGCGGCCGCCGGTTCAATAGCCTCGATAAAAGGATTGCCGTCAACGTTCTTCCGGCCAAGCAGCGTGTCAGAAATGCCCATGGAGGTTCAGTGCGCAACAAAGTGCAGCCAAAGCTGCAGCAGGACGAGCGCGTAGAGTCCTGCACCCACATCATCCATCATAATACCTGTCCCTTCGGGCAGCTTTTCCAGGCGGCGCAGAGGGAAAGGCTTCACAATGTCAAAGCCACGAAAAAGTATAAAACCCGCCAGCAGGTAATTCCAACTGAGCGGAGCGCCGATCAACGCAATCAACTGCCCGGCAACCTCATCGATCACTACAAAGCCGGGGTCTTCGCGTCCGCTTTCCCGGGCGACCACGGTCGAAGGCGGGATGCCGGCCAGCGTGATGACCGTCGCTGCCACGATAATTGCCGGCAAGTGCCATTCAGGCCGTAGGAAATGCGCCGCCATCCACCAGGCCGCCACCGTAATGGCGGACGCCCACGTCCCCGGTCCCGGGTACATGTGGCCCACGCCAAAAAAAGTGGCAACCAGCCAGGAACCGCGCGACTTTCGAATTGTCTGCTCCGTTGCGGGCATCGCATTCAGCATACGGTATTGCCGGATTTGGTGCCATCATTAACAGGCTGTCAGACGGGCTTTTGGCGTTCAACAGAATCACATGCTTCAGCGTGCGCGTGTTTTCTGAGCGCAAATACCGGCGGGCACGTTCGACCTATTTCTCGCGGTTCCGCGACTCATCACCGCTATCCGGCGTTCTGCGCGATTGCTCTTCCGCAATGCTTTCCAGCATTTCAGGATCGTTGATTGGGGTTGAGATCACGTAGCCGCCGCTGGCCCACTTGCCCAGATCGATAAGGCGGCAGCGCTGGCTGCAGAAAGGAAAATGCTCTGACCCGGCCAGCACCAGCGTACGGCAGGTGGGACAACGCACTGAGCGGACTTTTTTTCTGGCCATAACTAATTCGATGATCGAAAGCTATTCCACGATTTTGGCCACCAGATCATACTCGTGGGCTTGCGTGATTTCACAGCGGTAGAACTCACCCGGCTCGAGCTGTTCGCGGTCTCCAAAATCGTTGATGAAGAGCTTGCCATCGATCTCGGGAGCATGCAATTCCGTCCGGCCTTCCCAAAGCAGGTCGGTTTCCTCGGAAGGTCCCAGGGCCAGCACATCGAATTGCCTGCCGATCAGCCTGCGTTTGTTTCTCCTGCTGATCTGCTTCTGAATCTGCATGAGCTTGCGCCGCCGGCTCTCGATGGTTCGCTGCGGAACCTTGCCCTCCAGGCGATATGCCGCCGATCCCGCCTCGTCAGAGTAGTTGAAGACGCCCAGCCAGTCGAACTGTGCGGCTTTCACGAAGTCACACAGCTCCCGGAAATCTTTTTCACTCTCCCCGGGGAAGCCGACGATGAAGGATGTGCGCAGCGTAAGATCGGGGATCGCGCGGCGCATCTTGTCAATCGACTTCAGGAAAATCTCCGCGCCGCCGCCGCGTTTCATCCGCTTCAGCACCGAGGCTGACGCGTGCTGCAGCGGAACATCAATATACGAGCAGATCTTCTCATTCGCGGCAATCGTCTCCAGCAGCCTTCCCGTGATCTTATTGGGATAGGCATACAGAAATCTCACCCAGCGCAGATCAGGGATTTTCGCAAGCCGCTCCAGCAGCAGCGCCAGCCCGTCTCTGAGGCCGAGGTCCTCGCCATAGCAGGTGGTGTCCTGGCCGATGAGCGTGACTTCCCGCACACCGCCGCGCGCCAGCCGCTCGGCTTCGGCGACCACGGATTCAAAGTGACGCGAGCGAAACTTACCGCGAAGCTGAGGGATGATACAGAAACCACAGGGATGATCGCAGCCTTCCGCGATCTTGATATACGCCGAGGCTTTCGGCGTGGCCAGAACACGCGGCGTGTTCTCGTCATAAAGATAGTTTGGCAGGTCGGCAATCGCGCCTTCCCACTCAGCCCGGGAGAATCGACCGTTCTGCTCGCGAGCCAGCCCTTCCGCCCGCCCGGCAACTCCCGACTTCAGCGCCTGGCTCGCCGAACTCGTATTCAGAATGACAAAAGGTGAATTCCCTTGTGTGGAAGCGCCTGCCGCGTCAATCCCCGCCGCGGCCAGGATGTGTTCGAGTTCACCCGTTCCCACCACGGCATCCACTTCGGGAATATTTTTCTGGATTTCCTCCCGGTAGCGCTCCACCAGGCAGCCGGCCACAACCAGCTTCTTTGCCTTGCCCGTGATCTTGTGCTGCGCCATTTCCAGGATCGTGTTGACCGATTCCTGCCTGGCCGAATCGATGAATGAGCAGGTGTTAACCACAATAACGTCGGCATCTTCCGCACGTGAGGTGATGCTCGCTCCGCCTGCCTGGAGCATGCCCATCATTACCTCACTGTCCACCAGGTTTTTTGGACAGCCCAGGCTGACAAATCCCACCTTTACAGTGCTCTTGCCTTCGGGCCTGTTCAAAGCGGAATTTTCCCGGGGAAACGTCGCAGTGAGGTTCTCAACTGGCATGCGGTTCCTTATATTTTAGCATCGCTTCCGCTGGGTACATTCCCACGGAGCAGCCAGATTCAGAAATCAGTGCGGCAGTAGAAAAGACAACGCTACTTCTTTTCGGCAAACTCCTCGAACAAGGCCGGCAGCCTTTCCGCGTCTTCCACCGAGTCGGCAAAACGCGCGCGCTCGTAGTGCTCTGTAAAGACCACCACGTCCTCGCGCAAACCCGGATCGTCAATCGAAGAGGCAAACTCCACGGGTGTTTGCGCGGGCTGCTTACGGAACCCGTGCCGCGCAACCCGCTTCAGCATGCGCATATACCAGAAGCTCGCGGCTGTGCGCGGCGCGTGCCGTGGATCGCGCGCCCTGCGCCGGCGATCGAACGTCCGCCAGGCCCTGGGTATGAAAGGCAGCGCCAGCAGCAGCGCCAGGACCACGCACCAGCTCGCCATCTCCTGCGGTGTCATTTCTCCCAGGCGTTTCTGCCAGTCCAGGACCACGCTTACAGCCCGGCGGTATTGCTTAGCCATCCAGGAAGTGATGGTGAACTGCGCGTGCCGGGTGCTGGAACTGATATCGGCGCTCAGTTTCATCTGGTGCGTGAAATCGTAGTTGATTACCCATTCGCGCCAGAGCTCGCTGGCCGCATCGAGGTAAAGCGAAACACGTGATAACGCGGCGTCGCCGGTTTGCGTGTCGCTTGCCGGCGTTGGATCAAATGTGACCCACCCGAATTCCGGGAAGTAAGCCTCCACCCAGGAGTGGGCGTCCTTTTCACGAATGATATAGCTGTTGGTCAGGTCGTTGTACTCGCCGCCGCGGAATCCGTTCACCACGCGCGCGGGAATTCCCAGCGTGCGTAACATCACGGCCATGGATGAAGCAAAATACTCGCAGTGTCCTTTTTTGCGTTCAAACAGGAAATAGGCCAGCGGATCAGGCACGCGCACACCCGGCAACTGCAACGTGTAAGCGTAATGAGTCCTGAGATACTGCTCAATCGCGAGGGCGCTCGCGTAATTGGAATCCGCGGAAGATGTAATGTTCCGCGCCAGCGCGCTCACCCGTGGATCGATGCGGGGAAGCTGCAGATAGAGGTTGGCGATACGCGGGGGATAATCGCTGGAACTGGAGTGCCGGACGAATATCTCAGGATCGCGTACATCGGACTCCGCCGTGTACACCCCGATTCCCTGCGTATTGTCGATGTCCTGAACGCCGTTGGGAGTCAGAATCCGGTGCGCATTAAATACAGAACCATCTGAGGCAAGCTCGACGATCGGGTAATTGCCCTTCAGCCTCATGGGGACCGGAGCCAGGAAGAAAATGTTCAGCCCTACGGGCTCCATGACCACGCGGTAAGTAAACGTGGGCAGCCGCGGGAGAGGCGCTGCTCCGGAGTAAAAGGCCGAACCATTGAGCTGCACCAGATCGAGCGGCACGTTGTTGAGGCCGTGCGGGATGTGATCTTCCGGTGCATTCCACCAGCGCTGTCCGTCAAAGTTGGCCAGGGAAATTCCGCGCCATTTTACGTCTCTGGGCATCGTGCCATACAGAACCTGGACATGCATCACCACGGCATTGGACTGCTGGATCTGGCCGATGCCGCCCAACTGGACATCCTGGCTGAAGCCGCTCATGATGGCTGCCTGGCTGCCGAAATTGCGCAGATAGCCCGCTGTGTTGATGCGCGGCAGCACGAAGAAAATCAGCGTGGCCCCAAGCAGGGTGAGCGCACCCAGCAGAGACGCAATGCCCGCCAGGGAGCGCTGAAATTTCCCTTCCTGGTGCGGGGCGACGCCAACAGACATCCATTCCCTCTCCGAGCGCCGCATCTCCATGCTGACGAACGTGGCGATGGCGACCAGAATGAACAGTGAAAAGGTGATCAGGAACGTGGTATCGATGGTCAGCACAGCGGCCGCCAGCAGCATAAGGAACGCGATCACTGCGAGATAGAGAAGGTCGCGATCGCGGCGCACGGAAAAAATCTTGATCACCATGATGAACAAGACCATGTGCACGGTCGCGCTGATGAAGCTCCGGGAAAAGTAAAAATAATCGGCGGCGTAAAAAGCAAAATAAGCCAGGGTCACATAGCTGGTCCAGCGCTCGGAAATCGACAGCGACTTCCGCATCAGGAGGAGGTAACCGCGAAACAGCAACGCGGGAATCACCAGCGCCAGTGACGGGGCATCCAGCTTGTTTGTCCCCAGCAGGGCGACGAACCCGGTCACCAGCAGAAGGTAGAGCGACCATTGAAAAAACCTCTCCGCGCTCCCCAGCTTGGGGGCGCTGTAAGAAGGCACAACCATGGTCTGGCTGACTGCTTTGGCGGGCACGGACTTATTCTCGCCGAAATTGTTGCCGGATCAAAGCCGAATTGTGCGTTCCCGCCCGGGTAAACTGTGGCGAAAGTGTTAGAATCAAGGTGCCGGGTCCCGCGCGACGCAATCCCGCCAACCCCGCCAGGTCCGGAAGGAAGCAACGGTAACGGGCTAGTGCGTGTGCAGCGGGGTGCCCGGTTGAAAAAAAGCTGCCTTTTTTCCTTCGAAAATCCTGCTTCCTGACGGATTCTCGTGAACGTCCTGTAAATTCAGCTCCGTCCCACCCGTCTGGCTTTCCCAGGGAGTACCCCCAGCCCGGTTTCAGCCCACTTCACCCCTCGCCGGTCACCAAAATGCCACGGAGAAGAACTGGTCAGCCCGGAAATCGGAGTGGCTGAAAATCAAACAGGTCAAACAGATCGCCGGTCGCGGATTCGCGCTTTTCAACGCGGCGGTCCCGCGACCATGGCAACCTCACGCGATAGCTATTTGATCACCGCGCCTGTCTTGGCGTTGACAAACACCGCGTAGCCGGACTTCTTGTCGCCCCAGAGGACATACCATACCGGCCCGGGAAAGCGCGAGGCATTGCCCAGAGTCAGGCTGACCTCTCTGCCTGGATGCGCCTTCACCCACGGTTCCGCTTTGGCAAGCGCAGTCTTGTAAGCCTCGTCGGAATCGATGCTGAGGTCAGAGCTGTCGAAGGGGAGCGCCTCGCGCGCCGGACCGCTCCAGGGAACGGGGTTTCCTGCCGTCACTCCTTTGGAAATGTCAGGAGAATGCGCTGCCACGGCGTAGCTGAACGTGGCGGCCTGGTGCTTGCTCATGGAACCGAATGTCGCACTCCATATCTCCGCCTTCCCCTCGGCGTTCTTTACGCCATTCAAGGACTTGCTTTCCAGCGACAGGGGCACTAAGTCCGGGGACCATGCGTGCGCCGACCGGTACATTTCCCAAAATGCGGTCTTTCCGGAAACCGGTCCGCTTTCCCGGGCAGAAGTTTCCTCTCCGGAGTTTGTACTGGCTTTTGTAACGTTTGCCTGTTGTGAACAGGAGGCCAGGAGCAGGACAGCGAAAAACGCGACAATAACGTACAGGCGAAACATAATTCACCTCAGTCCGTCACCGCCAATCTAATTAAAAATTGTAAGTCATAGTTGCTCTTCATGAACCGGAAAATCTCCGTCACACGCCGCCCGCGGCTGGTCGCCCGACCCGGGCCAGGTTTGGAAAAGCGCGGTAATCGCGGCGGGACCCGTGGCAATCTGCACGATCGGCGCTACCGGCCATGACTCTGGCTGCCAAACCAGCAGCCACGCGCCATGACTGCGGCCCGCTGAGTCTGGCTTTTGGTTTTATGATTCATGTAAACTCCACCGTTCCACCGGAGCCCTTCATGCGCTATCACAAAAAATTGCTTCCGTTGTTCTGTCTGCTGCTCGCCACGGCGTTTGCCCAGAAATCGCGTCCCGAGATTGACCGGATTGCGAATGACACGCTCGCCGCCACCGGCGTACCCAGCGCGTCAGTCTCGATCGTTGAAGACGGGAAGATCACGTACGCACAGGCGTACGGGAAGGCGCGCCTCGATCCAGCCACTCCCGCCGGGCCGCAGATGCGTTACGCCATCGGGTCCATCAGCAAGCAGTTTGCCGCCACGGCCGTTCTCATGCTGCAGGAAGAAGGCAAGCTCAGCCTTGACGACCATGTGAACAAATATGTTTCCGGCCTTACCCGCGGGAATGAGGTGACGATTCGGGAACTGCTCTCGCACACCTCGGGCTATCAGGATTTCTGGCCTCAGGATTACGTCCCGCCCAGAATGCTCAAGCCCATCTCTGCGCAGGAAATCCTCGACATCTGGGCGCGCAAGCCGCTGGACTTTGATCCGGGAACGAAATGGCAGTACAGCAACACCAATTACGT